>DQTK01000064.1 GCA_015662815.1 Aquifex aeolicus
AAAAACTTAGTCAAATTAGTAAGCATAGGGTTTTAGCAGATAAAGGGCTCAAGGGACTGTTTTCAAAAGTAAGATTCTTGGGATTAAGTAGCTGGGGGAATTTAATTTGTTTGCTTGTTTACCTCTCTGCTTTGGGGGTTGCTTCCTTTGTTCTCCCTTAATTTCTCACTTAGCGTATGGTAATGCGTATTAATGTAGATTAAATTAATCCATAGGAGCTTCCATTTGTTATAAAACCTGTTTCTAAATCATAATAGTTTAAAAGCATTTCCTGGGGTATGTAGTAAATACCAAGTTCCTTATCTTCTAAAGGTTTATTCTTTCTAACATCTACAGAAATTACAAAGTTGTAAAACTGAGGTTTTAGTTTTTCAAACTCTTCCTTTGCGGCAAAGAGGTCTATCTTTCTTGACCTTAGCTTTCTTAAAATCTCTTTTGCTTCTTCCCAAACTAAGTTGGCCTCTTCATTTATTTCTACAAACACATCGCTTTTATAGGGCTCGTCTTTTACGAGCTTGAAATCTTTTACCGTTTCTTCTTTCCCGCTGAATTTAAAACACTTTATAGCCTTTTCTATTTTCTTAGATTCCCCAGCACTTATCTTGTTTTCCCAAAGGTTTTTAAAGTATTCCTCACACAGTTCGGTAAACTGGGGTTCGGAAAGGGCACTTTTGCCTTTCAAAAGTTTCTCCGTTTCTTTCACAAGAATAGGGTCGTATATGAAACTCCAAAAGGGTCTTCCCTCTCCGTCTACAAGCTTCACCATTACAAATTCACCCTTTCCTTTCTCCATATTACGATTGCACCTTCCTGCAGATTGAATGAGGGAATCCATCGGGGCAAAGTCTCTAAAAACAACGTCGAAATCTATGTCCACACCTGCCTCTACGAGCTGTGTGCTTACCACAAGTCTGTATTTTCCTTCTTTTATTTTTCTTATTCTTTCTTTTCTCTCGTAGGGTGTTATGGTGGTGGAAAGATATCCTATCTCCTCGTTGGTTTTTTCCTTTAGCTTTTTATAAAGCTCTTTGGAAGAAAAAACGGTATTTGTTATAAATAGGTAGGTTCTATTCGAGTCAAGCTCAAGGGAGCTAACAAACTCCTCTATTGTTTTTTGCTCGGTTTCTACTCTGAAGTTTATTCTGTCCAAAAGCTTAAAGTATTTTGAACTTACAAGCTCTTTCGATTCGGGAAGAAGGTAGGGCTGTGTTGCTGTCATGAGAATTACATAAGTTCCAAGTTTCTCGGAAATTTCCCTTAGTGTGTTTCTTACAAGGTGCCAGTATTTATGGGGAAGTGCCTGAACCTCATCAATAAGAATTATTGAGCCTGCAAGCTTGTTAAAACGTCTACTTTCCGAGTTTCTCCAAGCAAATAGGGTATGAAAAAGTTGGACAAAAGTAGTTATTACTACTTCTGCATTCCAACCTTCGGTAAGAAGTCGTGAAACTGCATACTCATACTCATCATAACTTTTGTCCGAAAGGTGATGGTGCTTTAAGAGTATTGAAGACTTTACTTCTATCTTTGTACTTATAACTTCCTTTAGAACCTGTTCGTTCTGGTCAATTATGCTCAAAAAGGGCAAGGAGTAAATTATTCGGGGAATGTAGCCCTTTTCTTTTACGATTTTTTCTCTGAGTTTTAGGGTAAAGGCAAAACCAGTAAGTGTTTTCCCCATTCCTGTGGGAAGGGTAATGGAATATAGCCTGTGAGCAAGATCTATCTCTTTGCTTAGAACTTCCTTAAAGGCTTTTTCCCGAAGATTGTCTATTTTCCTTTGTTGTTTTAGTTTTGTTTTTTTGTATTTTTCTACCACCTCCGGCGGTATTTCAAATCTCTTGGGATTAAAAGGCTTTGCTCCAGCTTCCGTTTTGTCTGCATCGAGAAGAAGGGAAAATATATACTGAAAGATAAAGTAATCTTTCATCGTAGTTCTACATTCACCTTTGAGCGTTTTTCTAAAGTATTTTCTATATTCTTCTATATCGGCGAGAATTTCACTGAGCTTGAGCAGAAACTCGTCCTTTTTAAAGAAAAGAGCTGTTTTTACTTTTTCTGGTAAAGAGAGCTTAGAGAAAAAGATATTGACTCTGTCTTCTTCTATAGTTTCAATCTGTTTCTTTAGAAAGTTTTTCTCATCTCTTACATCTGAAGCTTCCAGTAGGAATGTTTTTAGATCTGTGTGGTGTCTTCTGCAGGCTACAAAAACAAAAAATGGAAGTAACTCATTCTGGAGGAGGTTTTTAGATATGTAAAAGGCGTAAACTCCCCCCAAGAGGGCGTGGTCGGTTAATTTTTTCTTTTCAAAATAGGGGCTTTTAAAGGGTTTTCCTTCCATTTTAGCCCTTATGTATTCCTGAAAGTAGGCAGTAGTTTTTCCAAAGTCATGGAGGGCAACTGCAAGCTGAATAACAGTTTTGAATTCCTCAGAAAGTAGAGGCACATTTTTTGTGAGAAAGAAATTGGCAAGCTCAAGGCATCTGTTTACGTGGTCTTCTATATAAACAAAGGGGTGGGAAAATAAACCTGAGTTTACATCCTTTTTCTCTATCTCTGAGGAGGTTTCCACAGCCACACAGCCTCCCCATTGCTTAATTTGTAGACTTCTGTTATGGTCCCATAAATTGGTTTTCCTTCCATAGAGAAAATCACATCTTCGTATTTTAAAACTTTTCTATCTACGTCCATATGCATTGGTATTCTTTCCTTTCCTATTTTCTGAGGTCTTTCAAGGTTTAACTCTTTAACAACATTCACAGGTACTACGGAGTTTACATACTCTGAACTTTTAACTTTTTCTGCTTCAAATATTCCCACTAGCTCAAAATCTGCTAAAAGTTCGGAAAGACCGAGGGAAACAGTGTAGTGGGTTTTATGCTCCCTGATTAGACTATAAAGCTCCTGTGTGAGTTCATCTTCCGAGTAAAGGTATAGAGTAAAAGAAGACTCTTTAAGAAATTCCGCCTTTACCTGAGTTCTTTGAATAGCTTTACTTTTAGGTCTTTTCCACGGTGGTTTAAAGATTGGGTAATTTTTTGTATCCACTAAATTCAATCCCATTCTTATCTTCTTCAAAGGTTTATCTATCTTTATACCTATCCAGAGATTTTTTGTCTCTTCCAAGTATTCATCTTTTCCAAATCCCATTATGGCTCCAACAATGCCTCTGATTGTAGGAGGTGGCGGAAAGGAAAAGGTAAGGGGAGAAGATGTTGTGTAAAACTTTCTAAAATGCGCATAGTCTCCGAAAATTCTAAAGGCAAGCAGTTTCATACTTCCTTTGCCCAAGGAAACCTTTCAAGTGTTATACCGTTAAAAACCTCTTCCAAAGAAGGGTTTACTTTTAGTCTGTCATCTTTTACAAACCTTACCTTCTCTATTTTGTCTTTATACTTCTGGACTCTTTCCTTGAGTCTTTCAAGGTTGAGAACAAATTCTTCTACATCTCTTAGCTCTTCTTCTCTCTTTTGGGTGTCTATTTTTACAAGTTTGTTCAGCTCTCCAATGTGGGTAAGTGTTTTTTCTTTATAAATAATCTCTATAAGGAGTCTGGGTTCGTGACCGAATTTAGAACGTGAAATAACATCGGTTGAAGCTTTGTGTCCGAGCCACAGAGCTTTAAGCATTACGTCTATGTCTTCATCTTTTAGTTTTGTGTCTTTCGCGGCCTTTTCATTGGCTATTCCATAAAAAACTATGAAGGAATATGGAACTACCCATACTTCAGTCATGGTTCCTTGTTCTCTTCCTTCTCCCGAAGGCATAACGGTGGTTCCTTTGATAAGTTCTACCTTTACTTTATGGAGTGAATGTCCAAATTTAAACTGGACAGGTCCTGTAAAGTTGCCCTTGGCACCTTCAATGGCAAAAGTCCCTCCGAAAAGCCTTATGTCTATACATTTTTCTAAAACCTTCTCGTAGTCATTGGAGTAGTGTTCCTCAAGTATCTTCTTCCTGTCTTTTAGTTTTCCCTTTTCATCTCTCTCCTCTCTTACGAATATCTCGTAACCCATTTCCGAAAGCTGGTCTCTTATGGTTCTTTTTAATCTCGTATCGGTAACTATGTTTATTCGCGTTTCCTCATCAATTCTTGGTTTATTTTCATCCATAGGGTCCCCGTTGGGATTAGCCCAACTAACGTCATAGAAAAAGAGAAACTCCCGTCTATTCTCCATCTTTTCCCTCCCTTTTGTAAATAAACTCTGCTACTTTATCAAACATTCCCATTCCCAGGGCAAAGTAGAAGTTCATTTCTTCTACGCTCATGTTCCACTTGGAGGGACTGTAAGACAGATACTCAGAAGCAAGTTCAAATAGCTGTGCTTCACCTTTACCGAACTTTTCGTATTCCTCAAGTTTATTTCTTACTTCAGGGAGTAAACCTTTAAGGTCATTTTCGTTCATACGAAGAGCTTTTAACTTCTTCATAAAGGGTTTTGAACCTCTTTCTTTACTTTGAACTCTTAGAAGTCTTTCGGTGAGAGCTCCTATTAAGAATAGTCCCCTCTTAAGGTCCGTGTCCAGTGCGGGAAGGCTCTCCAGAAACTTATTTAGAGAAGAAGTATTAATTTCTTCCATCTCTTCCTCCCCTGTAGAGAGTAAGACAAATAAAAACACACCGAAGGCATCTTTTATAATTAAAGAATAATTATCTTCCGTTAAAGCTCGTCTTATTCCCGTGAGAAGAAACTTTATAATTAGGTTTCTATCAATGGGTATTCCCCTAAAGGTTTTATCCACCACTTCAAGAAAAAGCTTTCTCAGGTCATGGTTTTTCTTTGAAGGGTCGGATTTTGAGAAGAACTTGTGAATGGTTTGGTAAGTAAAGTTAAAAGGCTTGTCCTCGGTTGTAAAGAGTTTCTCTATATAGTTTTTTATTTGAAATAGTTCTTTGAGCCTTGATGGGTAGATGTCCTGAATGTAGAGAAGTATGGTTTCTCTATTGGTTCCGCCTCCAGTCTCCAAAAAGAGAAAGTTAAATGTTAAGTAATCCTTTTCCTCAGAAAGAATGTCAAGAATTTCCCTTTCATCCGCTGTTAAATGTTTTCTTTCAATATCTCTTAGTTTGTATTTTTTTGGTGCATTTGAAATTATTTCTAAAATTCTTTCCATAACATTTTCATTACCGAAAACGACTTCAGGAATAAGAAAGTAATCTATATCCCCTGCTAGGTTAAACCCTAATTCTTTTTCCATAAACTTTCTCCCTGTTTCTATACGCTCTTTACACTCATAGCAAAGAGGAAAATTCTTATAAGCTTCTTCCTCTTTAAATCCTCCGGTTATGTATCCGGGTTTATCTATTGTGTAGAACCTAAAGGGAGAAATGTTCCCGCTTACTTCCTTTTCTTCTAAGCATACCGAACATACAGCTATTCCTTTACTTTTAGTCCCTTCTTGTTTTACGAGTTCCTCAAGGGCTTTTCTGAAGTTTTCTATTTCACCTATATACTTTCCACCAACTCTTACAGTGAGAAGAACTTTTACCTTATTGGGTAAATTCTTTACTATTTCTTCTATTTTTTCTTCAATCTTTTGTTTTTGTTTTTCATCCGCAAGGTTTAAGGCAGGTAAATCGCTTTGAACTTTCTTGCAGGAATTAAATGCCTTCTCAAGGTTATCTAAACTTTTCATGGTGGGGGATTTTTTATCTTTAGTTTTTTTCTTTCCTCTGTTTAAGAGGAGTGTTGGTGTGAGCACGGGAGGATTGCTTCCCTTAGCTTTCCTATATAGGTACTTGGATAAATTTTCACTTTTGAATTCCTCCAGCTCTACTCCTAAGAATCTTCCTTCATTGTCAAATTCAAGAACTATAACCTTGTTAGCTTCCACCTCGTCATAGAGTTTCCTCCCTCCCAGCAGTATACCTAAATTCTTCAAACTATTTAGCATTAACATTTATTTTATTACATTAGGAGGAAGAATTACTTTGTTTTCTGAATTAAGTGTAAACGGAACGCTTGTCTGGTACTATCACATATGCAAAAGGGAAGTTTGGCTTATAGGACACGGTATA
>DQTK01000004.1 GCA_015662815.1 Aquifex aeolicus
ATTTGTTGAACAAATTCCGCCGATTTTACAGAAATTTCTTTCTCCTCTAACTTGTTAAATCCATAGGTCTTAACGTGGTTTCTATTTTAGAATATTTTCCATGCTGAGAATAAATATGCCGGAAGCGGTGTTATTTCTCCACGCTTTTCCGTTAAACAAGGATATGTACAGATACCAATTTTGTGCCTTCGAAGAAAATGCCATTCCATACATAGCTATAGACTATCCCGGCTTCGGAGATTCCCCTAACCTTCTGGGAGATTATACGGTAGAAAGATTTACCGATTACGTAGTAAGCGAAATTAGGAAACTAAATATCAAAAAGGTAATAGCAATAGGAGACAGTATGGGCGGGTATATAATGTTTGACCTCTGGAGAAGGTATAGGAGCTTGGTGAAAGGTTTTGTATTCGTTGCTACACGTGCAGAAGCGGATAACGAAGAAGGGAAAAAAGCGAGATATGCACTTATAGAAAGAGTTCAAAAGGAAGGGAAAGATTTTCTTATAGACGTTATGCTTGAAAATCAAACTTCTCCCGCTACAAAGAAAGATGAGAAAAAAATTACAACTTTAAGATGTATGATGCAAAAGGCTTCTACAGAAGGAATAATAAAGACCTTAAAAGCCTTAGCAGAGAGGAAGGATAATACGGAACTTCTCCCCACCATAAACGTTCCTACCCTCGTAATTGCAGGCAAAGAGGATGAAAAAGTAACTCCTCCTTCTGTAGTAAAGAAAATCGCAGAAGGAATAAAAGGAGCCGAGTATTACGAACTTGAAAATGCGGCACACCTTCCCCCATTCGAAAATCCGGAGAAATTCAATCAAGTGGTAATCCCCTTTATCAAAAAAGTATTAGGTTCTTAAGAGTTCCTCTATTTCCCTTAAATAGCACTTCCTTATCTTTTCCGAATACTCTTTTACGTTTACAGAAGGTTTATATCTGTCTTTTAGAATTTTCAGAAGGGTTTCCCTTAAACTTTCCCAGTTTTTTGCTTCATAACCGATTTTATTTCTTTCGAGAAATTCCTTTAAATCCCTAACCTTAAACGTGTAAGGGCCGTATACAACGGGTACATTGAAGCACGCAGGTTCAAGTAGATTATGTCCTCCTAATTTTACAAAGGTTCCTCCCACTATTGCTATTTCTCCGATTGCGTACAAATCTTTCAAAATACCAAGCTTGTTTACAACTATTACATCTACTACTGAGTCTTCTCGGAAGTCTGTGAAAAAAGAACATCTAAAGCCAAAACTTTTTACCGTATTTATAACTTCGCAGGCTCTCTCCACATGCCTGGGAACGAGAACCAAAACGATATCCTTGATTTCTTGTTTTATCTTTTTAAAAACCTTTAGTATTATCTCCTCTTCGCCTCTGTGGGTGCTTCCTGCAACAATAATCTTATTATTGATAGATAATCTCAAGTTTTTATTCTCATTTTGGCATATAAATTTTAAATTTCCGCAGGAGACTACTTTTTTGGCTCCATGGCTTCTGAATATCTGCTCATCTTTCTCGCTTCTGGTAATAATTAGGTCGAACCTTTTTGAAAGCATTTTCTCGAAGAAAGTATTTTTTGCATAAGTATTAACGAGTATTTTCTTTGTATTTGTAAACATTATCAATGAAGGCCAAAATTCTCTTTCGACTATAATCAAAGCTTTGGGCTTAATATTCCTTTCAAAATTCCTTATAATCGTAGGTACATCTAAAGGTAAAGGGTATAAAAAATCGTAAAATTTATTTTTATTTTCCAAAAATTCTCTTGCTCTCGGAGAAAAAAAAGTTAAAAGAATTTTATGCTTCTTCTTTAACTCTTTGAGAATAGGAAGAAAAGTGTTAAATTCTCCTACGCTTGCCACATGAACCCAAAGTACATTTTTAGGTAAGTTCTCCTTCTGTAACAAGATTCGTCTCTTTAGCTCAAAATTTCTCAACATGTAAACTATATATTCTATGCTTTGCTATATCAATTATAAGAGAATAAATAAGCCCCTAAATATTCCGAATCTTGAAGTAGAAATAGGCTTTGGAAGGGGAGATTTTATAGTAAAACTGGCTAAGGAAAATCCGGAAAAAAACTTCTTCGGTATAGAGCTATCTCAAATATCAGTTGAAAAACTTATAAAAAGGGTTGAAAAGGAAAACCTTAAAAATATATATTGCACCTGTATAGACGCATACTGGGGATTCTTCTTACTTTTTAAAGACAACTATATCGAAAACATTTACATGAATTACCCGGATCCTTGGTTTAAGAAAAGACATCGTAAGAGGAGACTTACAACACCTGAGAGATTGTATATATTTGCGAAAAAACTAAAACTCCGGGGTGAAATAAGAATACGTTCCGACAATTATGAGTTTATTGAATTTACAAAAGAGTCTGCTGAAGGACTTGAATGTTTTGAAATAGAGGAAGGTATACTTGTCATTAAAGAGCCGATAACAAAGTACGAAAATAAATGGCTTTCCATGGGAAGAACTCTATATAAGTTGATTTTAAGAAAATTTAAAGAACCTAAATTTATCCCTCATCCAACTTTAGAGGAGGTGGTAGAGTTGTTTCCTGTAAAGGTTAAAGCTAAAAAGCTTAAAATTAAGGATTTAGAGAACAAGGAATTTAAACTTGATGAAGAAGTATACTTTAAAACTTTTAAGATTTGGCAAAGGGAGGAAAGCTATCTGGTGGAAAGTCTTCTTTCTGAGAGAGGTTACCTCCAGAAATTTTTTATACAGATAAAGAAAAAAGATAATGGTTACGTTATAGACGTATCTCCCTACAGCGAAGCTTTAAGGACTAAAAACCTCCAAAAATCGATAAATAAGGTAACGGAAATTATTTCCGGTTCTTAGGCTTTATCTTCTTCCTTTTCCTCTTTCTTTACTTCCTTCACTTCTTCCTTCTTTTCTTCGGTTTTGACATCCTCAGCTTTTACTTCCTTCACAGATTCCGTTTCGCCCGAAAGTGCTTTCCTGAAGTTCCTAATTCCTTCTCCTAAAGCTCTACCTGCTTCCGGAAGCCTTCCTGCTCCGAAAAGAAGTAGAACTATAGCTAAAATAATTATCAGCTCTGTCATAGATATTCCGCCCGGAAACATTA
>DQTK01000025.1 GCA_015662815.1 Aquifex aeolicus
ATGGTTGAGTATGAGATTATAAGTTTAAGAAGGAATGAGGTTATAAAAATATAGACATAAGTAGGCACTGAGCCTGTTTAAAAAAGTAGACAAGTTAGAAAGAAAATAGGATAAACCAATAAGAGTGAAGCTAAAGGGAAACGAAGAGTTATATTGGTTTGGCGAAGCTTATATGTTTTGGCTAAACTTCCTGCTTAAATCCTAACTCCCCTAATTATTAAACAGGCTCCCTTACACTTGAAATTTACATAAAAAAGGGTTAAAATAAAGCATTCATAGTAGGGCCCGTAGCTCAGCTGGATAGAGCAGGGGATTTCTAATCCCCAGGTCGGGGGTTCGAGTCCCTCCGGGCCCACCACTATTTAATTCTTATTAAAACTTCTCTTCCCTCGAATTCTATACCTTTCAAGATTAATTCGTAATTTTCGAAATCCTTCAAGTGTTTTTCCTTGGTTATTATTAAGTCGTTTTTTGAAATTTCCCGTTTTGATTTTTGCCTAATGCACTTATACAGATAGGCTACTATTGCTGAGTTTTCATGTTTATAGAAGTAAATGTTTTCGGAATTATTCGTTTTCAGAAATTCTACAGCTTTCGGTGTAAACCGTCTGTTTTCATAAATGATTGTACTTATTAATAGAATTGAAAATATTAATATTCCGAGTTTTGTGACTTTCTTTATGTAATCGAAATTTAGGTAATTTCCTATGATAATTGCTAAGGGTGGATAGGAAAAAAGTATATAGTGGTGAAGTTTATTTTCGGAGAATGAATAAAACACTAAAACAATTAGGAACCAGAGTAAAAAAGGTTTTAGATGCTTATCAAATTTAAATAATATTTTGGAAATTATAGGCAGGAACAGAACAATATTTATAAATATAACTATTATGTAGAAATAAAAAGGTAGACTGTGTATTTTATATACTCCTGTATACCGATAAATGTTTTCGTAAATAAAGAACTTAAAGAAATACGCTAAACCGAACTTATAAATCATAAGAAAATACCAAGAAAATCCTATAAGTAGGAAGAGAAAAATTCCTTTTAAATCAAAAAATTTTAAATTCCTTTTCCATAGAAGATATACACCTATTGGTAATATAACACCCACTGGCCCTTTTGTTAGAAAAGCAAACGATAACGCTACCCAACCTAAAGTAAATCTCTCCGATATAAATAAATAAACTCCTAAAGTTGAGAAGAAAACTAGTGTAAACTCGGGAACATAGGCTCTTGCTTCAATCCATGTATGTACAAATAGGGTAAAAGAAATTGCAGAAAATAAAGCTTTTTCTCTAGAAAAAAACTTTAACCCCATAAAGTATACGAGAAGTGCGGTAAGAGTGGCCGAAACTCCCGAAACTAATCTTGCAGAGAATTCCGGGATTTTGAATATAAAGAGAAAAACACTACCCAGCCAGTATAGCAAAGGAGGTTTTTCAAATCTATAATCACAATTATAGTAGGGAATTAAAAAATCACCTGTCTTTAGCATATGTATGGTTGCGTAAAAATTCCTTCCTTCGTCAAGAGAAGTGAAAGATAAAATCCAGTTTCCAAAAATAAAAAAAATGAAAGAGAGGGATAGAATTATTAAGGAATCTCGTTTCATCAACTTAAGGTTCTTTCTTCATTAAGGATTCCTTTGAGAAAATCCCTCAATTTACCGTTTATATCTTCCCTCTTAAAAGCAAAAGTAATTACAGTCCTGAGATAATCCAGAGGATTTCCGGTGTCATAAACGGGATTGTTAACTTTGTATGCATATATCGCCTCATCCTCCAGTAGAAGTTTCATCGCATCAGTAAGTTGTATCTCTCCTCCTCTCCCGGGCTTAGTAGTTTTGAGCTTCTCAAATATCGTAGGAGTGAAGGCATACCTCCCCACTATAGCGAGGTTTGATGGTGCTTCCTCCGGAGAGGGTTTTTCTATTAAATCCTCAATTATAAAAGTTTCATTATCTAGCTCCCTTACCTTTGCTATACCGTATTTTGATATCTCACTTTCGGGAACCTCCATAAGAGCGATTATTGAATTCCCGTATTTTCTGAAAAGTTTGAGCATTTTCTTCAGTTCTTCTTCTTCGTTTTCGATGATTATATCTCCCAAAGCTACAAGGAAAGGTTCATTAGAAACTGCAGGTTCTGCCATAAGGACTGCATGTCCCAAACCCAGTTGTTCCTTTTGTCTAACGTAAATAGGATTTACCATGTTAGCTATCTGGACCACTTCCTTGAGGAGTTTCTCTTTACCTGCTTTTTTTAAGTGTTCTTCAAGTTCATGGTTGTAATCGAAGTGGTTTTCTATAGCTTTTTTGTGTCTTCCTGTTACAAATATAACGTTTTCGATGCCTACGTTAATTAATGCTTCGACAATGAACTGAATTATGGGTTTGTCTATTATGGGAAGCATTTCTTTAGGCATAGCCTTTGTAGCAGGTAAGAATCTGGTTCCCCAACCTGCTACCGGAAGAACTGCCTTCCTAATTTCTCTCATATTTCCCTCACTTTAAGATTTTATAGCAAAAGATTCCCGACAATATTCCTATTAAAGCACCTACAAATACATCTAAAGGAAAATGGACTCCGAGATAAATTCTTCCGTAACCTATCAAGGAGGCATAAACAAAAAGTATTATCTTCAAAATTCTTTTTTCTCCTTTAGAAAGAACTGTTGCTATTGTAAAAGCCATTGCTGTATCGCCCGAAGGGAAAGAACGCCAATACAGAGGAACGAGCAGATGTACGTCTTCTAATAAAGTTGCAGGTCTGGGTTGGTTGAAAAAGGTTTTCAGAAAAATGACGGATACAGTTTCCAGAAGTATTGCAAGCAAAAGAAATTTTAGCTTTTCACGTCTTAGGAAATAGGTAAGAATTACCACAGGAATCAGAACAAATCCCGAACCCAAGTAAGAAAAATAGAGGAAGAAGGTATCAAAAAAAGGATTGTTTAGACTATTGAGAAGCCTAAAGTTTTCTATATTAAGCTCGAAGTTCTCTATTACCATTTGAGAAACCCTTCAAGGATATCTTCTTTTTTTCTGTAAGCACTTATATAATTTATTACGTACTTTCCGATAATGTCCGTTTCGACATTTACTAAATCACCATTCCTACGGAATCTGAGATTGGTTTTCTCATAGGTATGGGGAATTATGTTTATATAAACGGAATTGTTCTGCATGTAATTTACCGTAAGACTGATGCCATCTATCGCTATAGAACCCTTCTCAACGATGTAAGATATCCAGTCATTGGGTATTTCGATTACCAACTCGTAATGCTTTCCGAAGAACTTAAGAGCTTTTATTTTCGATGTAAAATCCACATGCCCTTGAACTATATGTCCTCCAAGTCTATCTCCTATTTTTAATGCTCTCTCAAGGTTTACGTAATCACCTCTCCTTAAAAGGCCCAAATTGGTTCTTTTCAGCGTTTCAGGAGAAACATCAAAGCTGTACTTGTTTCCTCTTATTTCTGTCACCGTAAGACAAGCTCCGTTTACCGAAACACTGTCTCCTATTTTTATATCCGACAGTTTGGTTTCAACTACAAGTTTGGCACCCTTCGAGCTTACCGAGATGTCTATTACTCTTCCTAAGTCTTCAATCAATCCGGTAAACATTGTTATATAGCTAACTTAAGGTTGAGCCTATAGGCTTCCCTATCTATAGGTTTATACTCCTCAGCTTTTTCAAAATCTTCTATGTAAAACTTCCCTCTTTCAAAGGCCACAAAGCCGGACCTCTCTCCGGCAATTAAACTCTCATAGGCTACAACACCGAACTTAGTTCCCATCAATCTATCGTAGTGAGTAGGTGAACCACCTCTTTGGATGTGTCCCAGAACCGTTGAACGTATTTCTCCGTATTTTTCTCCGATTTTTTCTTTCAGAAACCTTTCAAGCTCCTTTGCATTCCCGTATCCTTCCGAGAGAACGATTATAAAATGAAGCTTTCCCATAGATTTTGCCTTTTCTATTTCTTCGGGAATTTTATCCTTAGGGAACTTCTCTTCGGGAATAAGAATTAGCTCTGCACCTGTGGCCAGTCCAACTTCCACAGCTATAAACCCGCGGTGCTTTCCCATCACTTCAACTATGAAAATCCTTTCGTGGGAGCTTGCTGTATCCCTGATTTTATCTATAGCTTCTACTGCATTTTTTACCGCGGTATCGTATCCCACACAGTATTCAGTCCTACTAATGTCATTGTCTATCGTACAGGGTATACCTATAACAGGCATTCCAGTTTCTTCCGCTACGAGACGGGCTCCCTTGAGAGTACCTTCCCCTCCGAGAATTATAAGAGCATCAATTCCTTCTTCCCTCAAATTTCTATAGGCTCTTTCCCTATATTCAAACTTCTTAAATCTTTCTTCTCTTGAAGATAAAAGTATCGTTCCTCCTTTTCCTATTATCCCTCCTACGTCCCTGCTTGTTAGTTTTACAAAGTCTTTTTCAATTAGTCCTCTGTATCCCCTTTTTATACCTATTACTTCATGCCCTTCCCTTTCCGCACACCTTACGATTGCACGAATTATAGAGTTCATTCCGGGGGCATCACCCCCGGAAGTCAATAAACCTATTCTCATACTTTTACACCTACTTCTTCCCTTAGTTCTTTTGCCATATCAACCATATTCCTGAGGGCAGGAATTACTTCTTCCCACCTTCTGGTCTTTAGTCCACAGTCAGGGTTAATCCAAAGGAGTTCTTTTGGAAGAACTTTCATAGCCCTTTTCATTATAGTTCTCATTTCTTCCTTAGTGGGTATCGCAGGAGAGTGTATGTCGTAAACACCTATTCCTATTTGTCTGTCCCATCCCTTGAATTTTTCAAATACTTCTATGATTTCTCCTTTGCTTCTTGAAGCCTCTATTGAAATTACGTCAAAGTCCATTTCGTAGATGTATTCTATGATTTCGTTGAATTCTGAATAACACATATGGGTATGTATCTGAGTTTCAGGTTTTGCTCTGGAAGCTAGCCTAAAGGACTTTATAGCCCAGTCGAAGTACTCCGGCCAATCTTTTTTCTTCAGCGGTACCCCTTCCCTGAAGGCGGGTTCATCTATCTGAATTATCTTAATACCCGCTTCTTCTAAGTCTTTGACTTCGTCAAGGAGTGCTAAAGCTATCTGATAGGCTATTTCCCTCTTGGGAACGTCTTCTCTGTAATAGCTCCAGTTGAGGATTGTAACGGGACCCGTGAGCATACCTTTGACCGGCTTTGAGGTAAGAGACTGGGCATAGGATATTTCTTCTAAGGTCATGGGTTCCGGTCTTGAAACGTCTCCATATATTATAGGTGGTCTGTAAACCCTTGAACCGTAGGAAAGAACCCAACCGTGTTTTGTAGTGGCTATTCCATCCATCTTAATGGCGAAATACTCAACCATATCGGAACGTTCGAACTCTCCGTGAACCAGTACATCCAGTCCTATATCTTCCTGAACCTCAATCGCATACTTGATTTTTTCCCTTATGAACTTCTTGTACTCTTCCTCGGAAATTTTCCCCGTTCTGTAGGCTGTCCTCATTTTTCTAACATCTTGTGTTTGCGGAAAAGAACCTATAGTAGTTGTTGGAAATAGAGGAAGGTTTAAGTGGTCGTTCTGAATTTTAGCTCTTTCTTTGTACGGAAGGTCCCTGCTAAAGTCCTTCTCGGTAAGCGACGCTACTCTTCTTTTTACTTCAGGATTCTCCGCAAATACTGAGGTCATAACTTTTTCTGCAAAGTCAACTTCTTCAAGTGCTCCCTCCTTGCCCTCCAGAACTTCCTTGAGTATCTTGAGTTCACGGAGTTTTTCTTTTGCGAAGGAAAGTCTTTCCTTTAATCCTTCTGGAAGTTCATCTTCAGGTTCAACGGTAACGGGTAAGTGATACAGAGGTTGAGCGTTTGCAATTGTAAGGTTATTACTGATTTTTAAAAGTTCCTCAATTAGGCTGAGTTTTTCTTTTAGATTTGCCCTCCAAGGTTGTCTTCCGTTTATGATACCCGCTATCAGTTCCTTATCTTCGGGAAAACCTTTACTTCTCAGGTTTTCGAGATTTTCCTTGTTGGAAACTAAATCAAAATGTAGAGCCTTGACGGGAAGGTTTAAATATTTTTCATAATCGGAAACACTGTCGTAATAGGTAAGAATTCCTATTTCAACTCCTGCTTCGGAAAGCTCTTTATAAATTTTATTTACAACTTCCCATTCGTAAGGCTCCATATCCACAACTAAAGCCGGTTCTTCAAAATTAACCCTTTTTACACCTTCATTCTTCAGGCTTTCTAAAAGCTCTTTATATACAGGTATTAATGCCTGTGCAAACTCGGTGAGGCTCTCTTCCGTATTCAGTTTTTCGAGAACTATTACGGGAAGACCATCTTCTTCAACTCTCTTGGGTGCCTTTGAAAGCTTTAAAAACGTAAATAGACCTATAACTTGGGGAACGGTTTCTATTCCCTTATCCTTAAAGAATTTGTATTCTTCCAGAGGTTTGTTTATAAGGAGCTTAAAGTTTTCCCCTTCAAGCTCGGGAACGAGGTAATGGTAGTTGGTGTTAAACCATTTGGTAAGTTCTAGGGCGTTTCTTCCCCTTGCCATTTCAAAATAGGTATTAAGACCCTTGTACTCTCCGAATCTGGAAGGTATAGCTCCTACCATTAATGCGGTATCTAGCATAAAGTCGTAATAGGAAAGTTCGTTTGAAGGAATTATGTCAACATTTTCCGAGTAAAGCCTAATTCTCCACAAGTTGAGTCTATCCATACCATTTTTAAGCTCTTCTTCAGAGATTTTTCCTTTCCAAAAGCCTTCCAGAAGCTTCTTAAACTCCCTTTTTTCTCCGAGTTTAGGAAATCCAAAGGCAAAGGTTCTAACCATTTTACGAGCCTCCTTTGAATTTTACTTATTATATTCCTTAAAATATCTTCTATGAAAAGGGACTTTATAGATTTATGGGATTTGACACCCGAAGAGTTATGGGAAATTGTAAAAAAAACGAAAAACGTAAAGAAAGGCATAGAAAACCTTGGTAAACCTCTTGAAGGGAAAAGTATCGCCCTTATATTTACAAAACCCTCAACCAGAACCAGAGTTTCTTTTGAAGTGGGAATTTATCAGTTAGGTGGTAATTCTATGTTTTTTCAGGAAAAAGATTTACAGGTTTCGAGAGGAGAAGATGTCAAAGATACCGCTAGAACTCTCTCCAGATACGTGGATGGAGTAATAGTTAGAAACCACTCCCACAAATGGTTGGAGAATTTTTCCGAGTTCGCAAGTGTTCCCGTAATAAATGCTCTGACCGACATGTCTCATCCCTGTCAGATTTTGAGCGATATATATACTCTCTACGAGACGTTCGGTGAAGAAATAAAGAATTTAAAGATAGTATACGTCGGGGACGGGAATAACGTATGCAATACCCTCATTGTAGGAGCCGGAATGTTTGGCCTAAAGCTTTTTGTCGCTACTCCTGAAGGGTATGAACCCAACTTGCTTTACTACAAAAGAGGATTGGATTTTGCAAAGGAAACGGGAGGAGAAATAGAGGTAATGAATAACCCTATAGAGGCTGTAAAAGATGCAGATGTAATCTATACAGATGTATGGATAAGTATGGGTGAAGGAGAAAAGGATTTAGAAGTTTTTAAACCTTTTCAGGTAAACGAAAGTCTACTTTCTTATGCAAAGGAAGATGTAAAAGTCATGCACTGTCTTCCCGCAAAAAAGGGTCAAGAGATTACGGAGGAAGTGTTTGAGAAAAACGCAGACTTCATATTTACACAAGCTGAAAATAGGCTTTACGTTCAAAAAACGCTACTGGCGTACATCTTTATAGAACCTCAAGCTTAGCCTTTAGAGCCCCTGCAGCTTTTATCGCTTGGAGAACCTGTATTATTTCTCTGGGGGTTGCTCCCAGTTTGTTCAAGGCATCTACGAGCTCGGAAACAGTAGCTCCTTTTATCTGAACCAGTTTTTTTTCTTCTTCCTCTACCCTTATCTCTGTTCTTGGAACCTCCTTTGTTTCTCCGGGTGAAAGGGGAGGAGGTTGTGATACTTGAGGTCTTTCCGTAATTTTAACAATTAATGAACCCACTGCTACCGCTACCGGGTCTATGCTTACATTTCCTCCCAGAAGTACTATTCCTGAACGTCCGTCAATTACTACCTTTGCAACCGTAGAAGTGGAAACTTCTATATTCTCTATCTGAGCCAGAAAATCAACGGGGTTAATACCTTCGGGTATGCTAACCTTTACCGTAGCACTATCTATTGCCTTTGCTAAGCTTTGACCAAAGAATTTGTTAATAGCATCTTGAATATTCTTTGCGGTGGTAAAGTCGGGTTCATCCAGATAGATGTTTACTTCTCTGAAGTCAGCACTGAAAGGTAAATCCCTTTCAAGAATCCCACCGTTGGGAATTCTTCCTACGGTAGGTATGTTTTTTACCTGAGTAGCTCCTTTTCCTCTTGCTTCATAGCCTCCTACAATTACTTGTCCTTGAGCTATAGCGTAAATCTGACCGTCGGGACCTCTTAACGGAGTCATAAGAAGAGTTCCGCCTTCCAAACTCTTAGCGTCTCCTATGGAAGAGACTTCCACATCAAACCTCATTCCCGCTTTTGCGTAAGGTGGTACTTTTGCTGTCACCATAACTGCTGCAACATTCTTCACAGTAATCCTCCTCGGGTCCACGGGAATGCCCATCCTCCTCAACATATTTGCTAAACTTTGAACGGTAAACTGTGTAGCCTTTCCATCTCCTGTACCCTTTAGCCCTACCACAAGACCGTATCCGATAAGGTAGTTGTATCTATTTCCCTCTATGGTGGCTATATCTTTAATTCTCGCCCCGAAGGAAATAGAGACAAATAATATTAAAAGGGAAACAATAGAGCAAATATTTTTGCAAGCCATCCGGGCTCTCCTCCCTTTACCATATACCCTTTTCCTTCAAAGAAAATTTCCATATCGGCTATCTTATCGCTTGTAATTGTATTGGTAGAATCAATATCTTCCGGTCTTACTATACCGCGAACCATAAATTCCCTTTTGACACCATTTACTTCTATATACTTCTTGGCTTCTATAAGCATCGTTCCATTCGGGAAAACTTTTACCACTCTTCCCGCAAGAGTCGTAGTCAAAACTCCTGTTTGCTGATACTTACTCCCGCCCTTCGAGGTGAAGGAAGATTTACCC
>DQTK01000146.1 GCA_015662815.1 Aquifex aeolicus
ATCAAAGCATTTTGACGCTCATTCCCGCGAGCTATTTCCCCTATTCAATTGCCAAGAAACCCAAAATTTAACTCACTACAATACTACAATAACACAGCAATATTATATCTAAATTTTTGCAAGGATGAGACTGTTTAAAAAAGTAAGAGCTATATTGGTTTGGCGAAGCTTGTATGTTTTGGCTAAACTCTCTGCTCAAATTCTAACTCCCCTAATTATTAAACGGACTCATAGATTAACTGTTAACAACCCTGAATAGTATATTTCAGGATGAAAGCTGAGAAGATATATGCACCAGCCACAAACCTCCGTTTATTCCTCTGGGAATACCTTCTTTGAATATTCTTATTTTATCGAGTATAGAGGAATACTGTTCTACGTTTTCCCTATCCTTCAGAGCTTTTTCTGTGAGGAAATGTTCCAAAAGGTCAAGAAAAAGCCTCTGTTTATCCGTATCCCACTTTTCAAATTCCGTAGCTATCTTAAAAACTTCCAGCGGGTCGTTTTTTAGAAAATTAGTAACCTTTTCAACCAGTTTTCTATTCTCTTTTAAGAGAATAGCCTTCTTCAAACTTCCACCCGATAGTCTCGCCAAGACTTCATCTACACCGGCTAGTTTTTTTATCTCAGGAACAGAGAAGCCTTTGAACTCTACTTGAAATGTTCTTGAAAGGATGGTCGGAAGTATTGCAGAACGTTTATTCGTTGTAAGTATAAATGTGGTATCGGGAGGAGGTTCTTCAAGAACCTTTAAAATAGCATTAGCTGATTGATTAGTCATTGTGTGGGCGTCATCCACAATTATCACTTTCCTTTTGCTTAGAGCCGGCTTTATATGGGCAAATTCTTTTACCTTTCTTATTTGGTCTATCTTTATATAATTTCCGTGTGGAATTACCATAATAAAATCAGGATGTTCACCCATAAGGTAGACAAATTGTTTCTTTCCATCCTTATCCTCGTAAACTTTTAAATCCTCTATCTCTTCCTTGAAAAACTTATCCGTAAACTCCGAAATGTATCTGCATGAAGGACACTCTCCGCATCCCCAGGTGATTTTATTTTGGCAAAGTAAACCTTTGGAAAAATCAAGTGCAGTTTTCGTCTTTCCACTACCTTCCTTGCCGTAAAAGAGTAGTCCTCCGGGCACTCTTCCCAGCTTAAAAATCTTTTCTAGGAAGACTCTTTCCATCGAGATTATTAATTTAAACGCAATTTATAATTTAAAGTTATGACTGCCCTGAATGAAGAAATTCTAAGCTATATAGAAGAGAAGGTAGAAAAGGCAAGAAATACCCTCAGAGAACTTACTTCTTTGGAAACTTCTGTCAAAAATGCTACCCTTTTAAAAATCGCGGAGCTCATTGACAAGAATCGCGATTATATAAAAGAGGAAAATAAAAAGGATGTAGAAAAAGCTAAAGAAATGGGTCTCAGGTCTGCTGTGATAGATAGGCTGATTCTAAACGACAGGAGAATAGACGGCATGATAAAGGTTCTAAGAGATGTAGCAAGTCTCCCCGACCCGGTGGGTGAAATCGTAAAGATGTGGAATCTGCCTAACGGCTTGAAAGTCGGCAGGATGAGAGTTCCGTTGGGAGTAATATTCATAGTTTACGAATCGAGACCAAACGTTACCATAGAAGCAAGTTCTCTTTGTATGAAATCGTCAAATGCGGTGATCCTGAGAGGCGGAAAAGAAGCAATACACTCGAATGGTGCTTTAGTTGCTCTAATAAAGGAGGTTTGTAGAGAAACGGGTTTTCCGGAAGAAGCAATTCAGTTTATAGATAGGCAGGAGAGGGAAATCGTTTGGGAATTACTCAAAATGGAAGGAAAAATAGATGTGGCTATTCCTCGAGGAGGCGAAAGTCTTATAAAAGCGGTGGTAGAACACGCAAAGGTACCAGTAATAAAACATTACAAGGGAGTATGTAACATCTACGTGGACGAAGAAGCAAATCTACAAAAGGCATATCACATAGTGTACAACGCTAAAGTTCAAAGACCTTCCGTATGTAATGCAGTTGAAAACTTGATTATAAACAGAAAAATACTCAGGGAATTTTTCCCGAAAATGGCTTACTACTTGGGAAAAGCCGGTGTAGAACTCAGGTGTGATGAAGAAAGTCTGGAAATCATTAAAAATGAACCAAAACTTTCTTTTGTGAACGCTAAACTTGCTACAGAGGAGGACTACTACGAGGAATTTTTGGATCTCATACTCACAGTAAAAGTAGTTAGCGATATTGATGAAGCAATAGCGTTTATAGAGAAGTACGGCTCAAAACATTCCGATGCAATAATTACGGAGAATTACTCAAAAGCTATGAAATTTTTAAGAGAAGTGGATTCTGCTGCAGTTTACGTAAATGCATCTACGCGCTTTACCGATGGAAACGAATTCGGATTAGGTGCTGAAATGGGAATATCCACGGATAAGATACATGCAAGGGGACCTATGGCTCTTGAAGAACTCACTATTCCCAAGTTCGTGATTCTAGGTGAAGGACAAATAAGAGATAACTTTGGGGTACCAAAAGGATGGCTTGAAGAGTTTTGAAAACTATATTCAGAAGGAGGGAGGTGAAACATGTCCGAGAGAAGACCGATAAGAGATATAGTTAACAAATGTGTGACAAAGGTGGAAGAACATTACAAACTAAAAGAGCTTTATCACCAGCTAAGTCAGGGACTGAATGTAGATGACGTTCTTCAGGAAACCGTTGAGGACTATAAAGAGAAAATGGAAAGGTACATACTCGAAGTTTTGGAAGAAGTGAAACGCTGTCAGGAGATGGTGGAAAGCTTACACACTGAACAGAAGAAGGATGCTGAAGAGGAATTAAGAGAATGTGAAGAAGACCTTTACTGTACAATAGCCGAATTGTTTGAGTTGTATCATTTTTTCAGAGAGTTAGAAACATTGAGTAAAGAGCAGATAAACGAAGCTGTAAGTATCCCCGTGGATATTATCTACAATCTACTTATAAAATTAAATAAAGCTTAGGCTTTTTGTATCTCTTTACCTTTTTCTTTTCTCCTTGCCAATTTTCCTAGAAGAATTGAAATTTCGTAAAGGGCTATAAGGGGTATTGCCATAAGAATTTGCGTTGATGCATCGGGTGCAATTATAGCTCCTATAATAAAGGCCACAACTATGAAGTATTTTCTAAATTGACCTAACTGTTCCGGAGTGATTACTCTTGCTCTTTGAAGGACATACAGAACTATAGGCATTTCAAAAGCTATCCCAAAGGCTATTACCATTTTTAGGACAAAACCGATATACATATCTACGGAAAGATAAGGAGTTGCCATCAATTGAGAAAAACCAAGACCTAGTAAAAACTTGAGTGCTAAAGGAAGGACTATAAAGTATGCAAACCCGGCACCTAAAATGAATAAAATAATTGAGCCTAACAGTAGCGGGATAAAGACCCTTTTTTCATGGGGATAAAGCGCAGGTTCTATAAATCTCCACATCTGGTAGAGGATTACCGGTGAAGCGATGACGAAGCCCACAGCTAAAGAAATCTTTATAAGAATAAATAGAGGTTCTGTCGGAGAAAGGGTTATTAGTTCAACCTCTGGATAGGATTTTAGAACGGGCTCCTTTAGAACTTCGAATACGTATTTAGCAAAGTAGAAAGCTACTCCTGAAGCTATTAGAAAAGCTATTATGGAAACTATTAAGCGATACCTAAGTTCCCTCAGATGTTCTATCAGGGGCATTTCCGGAAGTTTTTCCCTGTTGTTCATCTTTTACCTTCTCCTCCTTTTTATCCCTTTTAGCAACTTTTTCTTCTTCTTCAGAACCTTCATACACATCTTCCAGTTCTTCCTTTAGCTCCTGAGAAATATCGTCCGGTAAAACCTCTTCTTCTTTCATCCTCTTTTCCTCTTCAAGGATTTTTTTGTTAAACTCCTCAACATAGGCTTCCATTCTTATCTGGTCTATGAGATCTCTGGCCTGTCTTGCGAATTCCCCCAGCTTCGTAGCGAGGTTTAGCATCCCTTCCGGTCCTAACAGGAGAAATGCTATGATAAGGATAAGTAAGAGCTGAAGTTCCATTTCTTTTATTATAAATAAATATGAACGTATTACCTATAATAGCGATAGCTTTACTCATTTACGCTTTTGGCTATTTTGTCTACTTAAAATATCTCTCGGAAAGGGTCTTTGAACTAAATGATAAGAACCCCACTCCCGCTCGTGAAATTAATGACGGGGTTGACTTTGTCCCTACAAATAAGTGGATTTTATTGGGACACCACTTTACCTCTATTACAGGTGCAGGTCCTATAGTAGGACCCGCAATAGCGGTAATATGGGGTTGGCTTCCGGCTTTTATCTGGGTAGTCCTAGGTGCGGTATTTGTCGGTGCGGTACATGACTTTACAGCCCTTGTTACTTCAATACGCCATAAAGGCAGGTCCATAGGAACTATACTGGGTGAATATGTCGGTGAAAAGGCAAGGGTTTTATTCCTTTTACTTCTTCTAGCCATTGCTATACTTGTGAATGCTGTTTTTGCTTACGTTATATCTTTGCTATTTGTAAGATTTCCGAGCAGTGTAATTCCGGTGTGGCTTGTTGTTCCCTTAGCAATAATATTTGGGTTTAGTGTATACAGGCTCAAGGTAAATTTTCTTATCCTTACATTAGTATTCTTAGGAATTTTGTATTTTGGGATATACATCGGAAGTCTATTTCCGGTTGATATAAAACCTGTAGCGGAAATTTTCGGTATATCTCCTATAATGTTTTGGATATTTATATTATTCTTGTATGCATTCTTTGCTTCATCTCTACCCGTTTGGGTTCTTCTCCAGCCCAGAGACTTTCTTAACGGGCTACAACTGTTGGTTTTACTAATCCTTCTTTATATTGGTGCTATAGTAGCAAATCCTAAAATAGTGGCTCCTGTGGTAAACCTAAATCCTGAAGGAGCACCTCCTATATTCCCGTTTTTGTTTATAACAATAGCCTGTGGGGCGTTGAGCGGTTTCCACGCGTTGGTTTCCTCGGGAACTTCTTCAAAACAGCTTGCTAAGGAAACGGATGCAAGAACCGTAGGATATTTAGGGTTTCTGGGGGAAAGTTCCCTAGCCCTTGCGGTAATAATGGCAACTACTGCCGGAATAGCTATATTTTCCGCCGATAAGTTTCACGAGCTTTACTCATCTTGGTCCTCTATAAAATCCTCGAGTATAGTTGCTGTTGTAGAAGGCGGGGCTAACTTACTCTACTCCATAGGGATACCTCTTACATTCGGAAAAACGGTAATAGCAACTTTAATAGTTCTCTTTGCCGCAACTACTATGGATACAAGCGTAAGAATCCAGAGATACATATTGAATGAGCTCGGGGAAATATATCGTATAAAGCTTCTTTTAAATCCATGGGTGGCTTCCGCGGTAGCGGTTTTTTCTTCTATGACTCTTGTTCTTTCCAAAGAAGGGGGAAAGGGGGGAATGGTATTTTGGTCCGTTTTCGGAGCTGCAAATCAACTCCTCGCCGGATTAGCCTTTCTTGTGGGTTACCTCTATCTGAGAAGGTCTAACAAGCCTACTCTACCGATATTAATTCCCATGATATCTGTTCTCTTTATTACTTCCCTTGCTATGGTCATTAACGCTTGGAACAATCTTATAAAAGGTGATATGCTTCTCTTCAGTGTAAGTTTTATAATTCTTCTGTTGGAGTTATTTATCGTATTTGAATCTGTCAAAGCTACCAAAAAGGTTGCTACTCTCTAGCTTCTTTTCAAACTTTCCTTTATCAATATAAAGGAAGTAAAGATTGTGAGGAGTGAACTGACGTAGAAACTGAAGAGTTTCAAATAAATAAAATCTTCCCATGAAAAACCTAATAAAAAAACCACTTGAGGTTTCAACTATGGGAAATATTACGAGGAAAAGCATCAGTAAGATTTTAAATCTCAAAGGAATAAAAAGAAAAAAAAATGAGAAAGAGTAAAGTAAAAAATTGAGATGTTCAGTATGTGAAGATGAAAAATCTTTACAAGCCCTTCAAAACTTTTAGATTTTAAAAATTTATCTGGGTTTCCCAAGTAGGGCTCTTTAATAGATTATGTCGACAGTTCTATTTTTTTCCTTAAATAGAAAAAAAATTTAAAAATACGATGGGTGAGAAATTAAGGGAGAACAAAGGAAGCAATTTCCAAAGCAGGGAGGTAAACAAGCAAACAAATGAAATTTCTCCAGCCATTCAGTTCTAAAAATCTTCACTTTTGAAAACAGTTCCTTAGGTCCCTCTATAACCTCTATCCGCTAAAACCCTATGCTTACTAAACGACTCTCTTAAATACCTTTAATCTCCCTGCCAAAAATTTGACTTAGTTTCTCTATCAGTTCTTTTGCTCCATACTTTCCTTGTTTTACTTTTTCTCACCCAGTGTATGATTTAAATCATAATCATCTTAGGATTAAATACTCAAAGAAGCCTTTAAAATTTCCGTTAACGTATATACTTCCATCCTTAAAGAGAATTAAAGCACCTACTTCAGGGAATTTTTTCATAATTCTCTTTCTTACTTCCTCAGGTGCCGAAAATAACACTGTTGCGAGAGCATCGGTAATTGTGCAGTTTCTATGAGCTACAGTTACCTGGACTACATTTTTTCCTTTCCCGATAATGTGTTTCCTAAAGTAATTGCCCGAGGTAGAAAGACATAAATCTCTTTTATTTACTCCTTTCCGCGAAGATTTTGCCGTTCAAAGGATTATAGATAGTGAGTATGCGTTTTCAAATCGCCGGCAAGAGCAAGAAAACCTTTTTTAGTTTTTAAAAATTCGTAGGCTTTTTCTATAGCATACCCCTTACCTATACCTCCCAGGTTCAGAGCCATAAATTTTCCCTTTAGAAAAACTTCTTTCTCCTTTTCATTCAATACTAAGTTCCTATAGTTTATTAAGGCTTTTGCCTTTTCGGGTGGGATAAGATTCTCCATTTTGTAATTTATCGTATAACTTCCCACTGTAGGGTCGAAGAAGCCATCAGTTTTTTCAGCTATTTCAAAAGAGATTTTTAAAACTTCAAAGGTTTCCTCGGAAACTCTTACTGCTCTTATACCTGCATTTCTATTTATTTTTGAAATCTCGGAATTTTCTATATAATGGGAAAGTTTTTTTTCCAGACTCTTCATATACCTGCACAGTTCTATTTCCTTATCTTCCAGTTCACCCACAATCAGATAAGTTCCCATTAGGTAAAAAAAACCTTTCTGCTGAAACAAAGCCGGTAAGGAGAAAGAGAAAGGAAAATAGAAATCTCATACTTCTTTTTTAGGGAATAGAATTTTTCTGCTTCTTAGCTTAAACTTTTCCTTTAAATAAGGAGTAATTTCCTTAGAAAATTCCTCTTCTCCTAGCATCTCTAAAGACTCTTTCATTTTGTTGGGAGTTATAGGGTATAAAAGGTGTGTAAGTATGTATAAGCCATCTATTAAAGTGTATAAAACATTCCTGGTTTCTTCAGTTTTTCCAGCTTTGTTTAAAGCCCAAGGTTGTTTTTTATCAACGTATTTATTTAAATAGCTTGTAAGTTTAAGAATTTCCTCAATCGCTCTGTAAAAATTCAGTTTTTCCATAAAACTTTCATAGTTCTTAATAATCTCAGTAGCAAACTCTTCATATTCCTTGTCCTTTTTGCCCGAAACTTCTCCGCCTAAAAACTTGTGAGCCATATTCACAACTCTGCTGTATAAATTCCCTACTTCATTTGCAAGTTCTCCGTTTATCCTATTGAGAATAGCCTTTCTTGAAAAATCTCCATCTTGACCGAAAGGGACTTCTCTGAGTAGGAAATACCTTACTTCATCTAGTCCGTACTCTTCAACGATTTCATATGGATTTACTACATTACCGAGGGTCTTTGACATCTTTTTACCTTCCACAGTCCACCATCCATGGGCAAATACCCTTTTGGGAAGTTCATACCCGAGAGACATCAGGAAAGCAGGCCAATAAACAGTATGAAATCTCAGAATATCTTTGCCCACTATGTGAATATCCGCAGGCCAGAAAGCCTCAATCCTATCTTCTAAGGCGGATATATAGTTAAAAAGAGCGTCAAACCAGACGTATACGGTATGGTCTGGGTCAAAGGGTACAGGTATTCCCCACTTCACCCTGCTTCTTGGTCTTGTAACCGAAAGGTCTTTTAAGCCTTTCTTTACAAAGGAAATGATTTCATTCCTTCTGTACTCCGGTTCTATAAATTCGGGATTCTTTTCGTAAAGTTCCAGGAGTTTATCCTGATACTTGGAAAGCTTAAAGAAGTAAGAAGGTTCCTTTATATATTCGCATTTTTTCTGATGGATTGGGCAGGTATAATCTTCACCAAGTTCCGTCTCGGATTTAAATTCTTCACATCCTACACAATACCATCCTTCATATTCTCCTAAGTATATATCTCCTCTCCTATAGCATTCCTCAAATACTTTCTGAACAAACTCCACGTGGTAGGAATCTGTAGTTCTTATGAATTTTGTGTACTCAATTTTTAAAAATTCCCACAATTTTTTGAATCGCTGAGCGTTTCTGTCTACAAGCTCCTTTGGAGATATGCCAAGTTCTTCAGCCTTTTTCTGAATTTTAAGTCCGTGTTCATCGGTTCCCGTTAAGAAAAACACATCGTAATTCCTCATTCTGTAATATCTGGCTATTGTATCTGCTGCAATGGTTGTATAGGCATGACCCAAATGGGGGACGTCATTAACGTAGTATATAGGTGTTGTAATGTAAAACTTTTTTCTCATGGATTTAATTATAATTGCAAGTATTTTCCCTTATTAATTTCTCACTCAGTGTATTTTTAAAAATATTTAAAAAATGACTATATAATCTTTTATCTGGGGTCTGTGAATGGAAAAACTGGTTATTTTAGGTGTCCAGTGGGGCGATGAAGGTAAAGGAAAAATTGTAGACCTTCTATCCGAGCATTTCGATGTTGCTGTTAGGTACCAAGGGGGAAGCAATGCGGGACATACGGTAGTAATCAATGAAGAGAAGTTCATTTTACACCTACTCCCTACCGGGATACTTCATGAACACGTAATCGGCGTAATCGCCCAAGGAATGGTTGTAGACCTTGAAGTTCTGGAACAGGAAATAAAAGGACTTGAAGAAAAGGGAATCTATATAAAGGATAGACTAGTCATTAGTGATAGGGTTCATCTGGTAATGCCTTATCACAAACTCTTAGATTCTCTGTTTGAGAAGAAGAAAGGTATAGGTACAACACTCAGAGGTATAGGACCCTCGTATATGTTCAAATACGGAAGAAAAGGAATAAGAATAAGTGACCTCTACGATGAAAAAAGATTCTACAATCTACTTGAAGAAAATCTCAATTTTGTTAAAAGCATTTGTGAAAAGGTTTTCTGTGAAAGGTTCGAACTGGATTTAAACTCTATTTATGAAAGACAGCTTTCTATATTTGAGAAACTAAAAAGTAATGTCAAAGACGCCTTTAGATTCTTCACCGAAAGAAATAAGAGTATTCTCTTTGAGGGAGCTCAAGGGACACTTCTTGACATAGACATGGGAACTTATCCCTTCGTGACTTCATCCAACTCTTCTGCTCTTGGTCTATCAAATGGAACCGGACTTTCTCCTAAATATTTTTCCGATGCCTACTTCCTCGGAGTAGCAAAGGCATACGTAACCAGAGTCGGTGAAGGACCTTTTCCTACAGAATTGAAGGGAAAAGAAGGAGAAAGGTTAAGAGAACTCGGAGGGGAATACGGTTCTACTACCGGAAGACCAAGAAGATGTGGATGGTTAGATTTAGTAGCGTTGAAATACGCGACAGACGTAAATGGGTTAAGCGGTTTGGTCCTTACAAAACTTGATGTCCTTGACGGATTTGAAGAGGTTAAAGTCTGCGTAGCTTACGAGCTTGACGGAGAAGTCATTGATTATTTCCCGGCTTCTTATTCTCAGCTAAGTAGAGTAAAACCTGTTTATGAAACTCTAAAGGGATGGAACAAAAGTACAAAAGGAGCTAAGGATATAAACGAGCTTCCCAAGGAAGCACTTGATTATATAAGATTTATAGAGAATTATATTGGTGTTTCCGTAGTTATGCTTTCAACAGGACCAAAGAGGAAAGAATACATATGGCTGAAAGAAATTCTGAAGACAAAGAGCAGTTATTCATAAAAAGAGCTAGACAGTTTGCCTATTCCGTAATCTTTGGATATTCGTTGCTTTTAATAGCTGCCTTTATACTCTATCCTTTCTTTAAACTTCCCGTTGTACCCAGACTCGTGAAATACGTAGTCATAGCAGAGGTTGTAAGCGGAATCTTCGCATATGCAATTGCTCTCTTGATCAGAAAAATTTTTCTTCCCGTAAAGGCTGAAGGCGAATACTGGGGATTTATAGCTATGCGCAGATACTTCTGGAGTTATGCATTAATAACAATTCCCTATTTCATAGGTTATATCTTTTTCATTTTCGTGGGGCATATAGAAAGTGTGGTATTAGGATATCTAATAAGTACAGTAGGGGTATTATTATTCCTTCCTCGGAACGGAGACGTAATATGAGAAAAGTAATTCTGATTTTTCTTCTCCTTATTTCTGCTTCCTTTCCGGGAGTAATTTTAAACTTTGACGAAGTTGACATAAAAACCGTTGCGGTAAACATTGCAAAGCTCCTTAATAAGAATGTACTCATAGACCCTAAGGTGAGGGGAAAAATTACCCTGATATCCAATAAGGAAATAAGCTACAGGGAGGCTTTAGAACTATTTTCCCAAGCCTTAGCTTCCCAAGGCTACACCTTAATCGTGGAAGGGGATGTTATAAAAATACTTCCTACAAATCAGGGGATACCTTTTACAAGAATAAAGGTAGGAGATGGTGGAGAACTGGTCTCCATAGTTTACAAGCTAAAAAATGTGAGTGCATCACAGATAGTCTCTTCACTCAGACCTTTTCTCTCTCCATACGGAAGAATAGCTTTTCACAATCAATCTAATTCCGTTATTATTACCGACTATGGTGATTCAATAAAAAAGATAAAGAAAATTTTATCCACACTGGATAGCGGTAAAGCCGGCGGGAGGGTGAATATATACAGGTTAAAGTACGTAAAACCTTCCTACCTTGCAAAGCTCCTAAATCCGCTTTCTACTCTTTCAACAAAGAAGTACGGTGAGCCCGTAATAATAAGTGCCGTAGATGAAGTAGGTACATTGGCGGTTTACGCTCATACCGAACTCCAAGAAACAATAAGGGGAATTATTTCAGAGATAGATACCCCTGATTCTCTGGAGGCAGAAAGGAGTTTTTACATAATTCCCCTGAATTTTATCTCTGCTGAGGAGCTTTACGATAGTCTTAAGTCTCTCTTCCAGGAAGTTAAGGGAACAACAACTTATATGACAACCGGGAGAACAAAAATAGGTAAAAAAGGAAAGACAATTAGTTCCTTAGGATTAACCACCATTACCTTGAAAACGGGAATGAAGATAGGTATAGATAAGAGGACTAATTCCTTGATACTTTACGCCACTAAAGCTGAATACAGGGCATTAAAGGAATTTGTAAACAAACTGGATAAAAGGAGAAAACAGCTTCTTCTGACAGCTACAATAGTTGAAGCTTCGGCTAAAACCATATTGGAAGCCGGTGTAAGATGGCAAATTCTCGGAACTCATGGTGGTGCGGTATTTAAAGGCTCTTCCCTACAAGATATTTACAACGCTTTTAAATCCGGGCAGTTTATTATGGGAGCGTTTAGTCAAAGCGGAACTACCGTTTCTATTAGTGGAATAGACTTCTTTTTCCCTGATTTGGTCTTCCTCTTTTCCCTACTTGAACAGGGGACAGGATTTAACGTAGTATCCAATCCCAAAATACTGACGCTTGATAACCAGGAAGCCCTTATAAAGGTCGGTCAAGTAATTCCATTTCCGACGGGAATAAAGTACGATGTAAACGGAAATCCTATTATTACCTATGACTACAAAGATGTAGGTCTTGAGCTTAAAATTACCCCGAGAATAACGGGAAATACTATAAGACTAGTAATAAATTTGAAACTTCAGGAAATAACTGGTTATCTTACAAATGAAATCTCAGGAGTAAACTACACTGTACCGATAACTTCCAATAGGGAGCTAAATTCAGACCTCGTAGTAGAGAACGGCAGAACAGTGGTCATAGGAGGTCTTATAAGCAACAAAACGCTGAGAAGTACGGAGAAAGTTCCCGGTTTGGGAAATATTCCTTTGGTGGGTAGACTCTTTAGATACGATAGAGATGAAAACGATAGAACCAGTTTGTTTATATTTCTTACACCTTACGTAATTACAACGCCTCAGGACTTGACGAGAATAACCGAGGCTCACCGCAAGCTAGCGGATAAACTGATGAAGGCAATCAGCGGTGAGGACAATAAGAAAAAGATTAATAAGGTAGATATAGAACCTGAAGAAGATTGGGAAGATGAAGATATTATTTAGAGCATTCTTAGGGACAGCCCTCGGATTGGTTATCTTATTCACTTTACTGTTTTTTACTTTTCCTAAATTCATCTTTGCAGATAAATTACTGGAGAGAAATGGCTTTTTCCTGATTACAAAGGACATTAAAGAATATCCCTTTTCGATAATTTTGGAAAAAGGAGAGATTTACAGTAAAAACGAAAGGTTAATTTATTTTGATAAAGCTATTGCAAATTTTTCTTTAAAGGGTTTGAGTTTAAAAATCATATGCGGGGGAAAGTATTCGGAAACCCTGTTGGGATATTTCGGGAAAATCGAGTTGAGATTTAAAGAATTTTCCTGCTTGGAACATGTAAAGTTATTAAACGGTGCGCTAACCCTCGGAGAGGGTATTTTTGGAAGAGTAGAAATAGAAGGGTTAAACCTTAGGGGAGTTTCTCTCGATAGACTTTCTTTGAATTTTAAAGGGAAAACCTTTTCCGGGAAAATATCTTATATGGGTTTTGAGCTTCAGGGGAGCGGTGTAATAGAGCTAAACAGAAAAAATTTGATGGATTCAAAAGTTGACGGTGAGTTTAACTCAAAAGGTATAAAGGTGGAAGTTCAAGGAACACTCAGGAACCTGAGGATAACGGTAAGGTGATTCTCGTATTAGTTTTAGGGTTTTTCTTAACACTTACCTACTACGTTACCGATACGCTTCAGAGTACAAATTCTACTAGGGAAATCTATGAGAAAGTATACTTAAAGGAAAAACATTATATAATTTTGGATTCCCTAATTTCTAAGATAACGATCTTACTTCAGAGGGAAGAAAGGGGTTACGATGCACTTACGGACCCTTGGGCAAAACCCTATATTTTTGAAACCCATCTGGGAACCATTAGCGTGGAAATAGTGGATGAGGACAGATTTTTAAATCCCAATTACATAACGAAGATAAGAGGCCTTCGAGAAGTATTTGAAAAACTTTTTCGTTTTTTAGAAGTTGATTTAGAACTCCTTAATAGGATACTCGTATGGACAGGACAAGAGCAAGGATTTATAGACTTAGAATTACCTCTAAAAAGAAAACCTATGGATTCTGTACATGAAATAGAACTTTTTTGGAATAAAAAGGAGGATTTATACGGCAAGGAAAAGGATTTTGAGAAAAAACCGGGACTTTTGGAACTTTTAACAGTATTTTCTGACGGGAAAGTGAACATAAATACTGCACCTGTACACATAATATTTGCTCTCGATAAAGATATAGATTGGGACTTGGCAAAAAGAATTGCGGATTACAGAAGAGATAAACCCTTTAGGCGTATAAGGGACTTACTGCTGGTCAAAGGTGTCACCCTAGACATTGCATACAGATTGGAAAGCAAGATAAAGGTGAGGAGTAGATTCTTCAGGGTAAAAATGTCAATAAAAACAGATAAGGTGGAAACAACTTTGACCTTCATTTATGACAGGGATAGGAATAAGATACTCTATAAAGAACTGGAATGAAAAGCTACGTATATGAAGGAATAAAGGAAGGAAAAAGGGTAAAAGGTATCTTAAAAGCAAAAGACCGTCGTGAGCTCTTAAAAAACTTAAAGTACGAAGGGATTAAACCTATCAAGATAGAGGAAAAAAAAGACAGAAAATTTACTCTCTTCAGAAAGAAAGTTTCCGAGGAGGAATTATCCTTCGCATTAATACAACTCTCCGTTTTGCTCTCCTCAGGAATGCCCTTAACGAAGGCATTGGAATTGCTTTCTTCTCAGGTGGAAAATGAATTACTTGCCGGAGCTATAAATCAGATTAAATCTTCCATTGAAAAAGGTGACAACCTGGCGGAAGCTTTTAGACGAACAGATATATTCCCCGAGTTTCTTTCTGAGATGCTAACAGTGGTACAAAGAGGTGAAAATCTAGAGTATATATTTCAAGTTGCGGGTGAGTACCTACAGAAGATTGCAGAGTTTAAAGGGAAAGTCATATCTTCCATTACATACCCTCTGGTTGTAATCCTTTTTAGCTTTGTCTCCCTATTTATAGCTGTAAAGGTTGTAGTGCCTAAAATAGCAAATGTTCTCGAAAGTTTTGGCAAAGAGCTTCCCTTTATTACTAAAGTCATACTCGTATTTGCGGATGTATTATCCGTCCTCCTAATCCTATCTCCTTTAGTTTTGATTGCCTTTCACTTCCGTGAGAAGTTTATCAAAAGGGAAAAACAACATTTCATTCTGCTTAATCTACCCATACTCGGAAAGCTGAATTTATACTTTAACCTTTCTCGCTTCTCCCGTGTACTTGCAATGCTTCTCAGTGCTTCGGTACCGATAAATTCCGCTTTAAACCTCGCGGTAAAAAGCATTTCCAACGTTTATCTTAGGAAGAAATTCAGTAAACTTATTTCCGAGGTGGAGAAAGGGAAAAGCTTTTCCGCTTTGCTTTCAAAGGAAAAGGAAATCCCGGAACTTTTTATAAACCTTGTAGAAACCGGTGAAACAAGTGGAGAGCTTGAAAGGATGTTAAACCTCTTGTCGGAGATTTATGAAAAGTACTCCGAAAGAGTAATAAACTTTTGGCTTAGAATAGTTGAACCTTTAGCAATCCTGATTATAGGAATTACCGTGGGAATTATTGCGGTGAGTGTAATACTTCCTCTCACGGAAATAACCGCGGGAGTAAGATAACTCATTTAATTCTCATTGAAGTTTACAAAGTTTAAACTTATCAAATCTTTTATTCCTTTTAATATCCATTAAGAATCTGAAAAATCTCGATTCAGAACTTGTATAAAGCTTCCAACTGGCGATAGGTTTACAGTCGTAAACCTGTTCTCTTACAAGCACTATAGCAGGACTCTCCACCTCCTCCGGCTTTTTATTCCTTACTATAACTCTGTCCGCATAAAAGGGGAGGTTATGGTGGAAAAATCCTATCTCATAAGTCCTTAGTTTCCCTTGGGGGTCTATTTCTTTTATTTTTGCTCCCACTTCTCTATAGGGTCTGTAATTTTCAATAAAGGGAAGAACTACGGATGATAAATACAAAAGAGTAAAAAAGCCTGCAAAGGCAGGAGATAAAATTAACTTTCTCAAGAAAATAGGTATCAGAGATAAAAGAGTGAAAATTAGAAGTATCCAGTGGAACTTAAAGAAAAATCCCATGAGAACCATAGCAACTACCGCAATAACTCCGAGGAATATTAAAGAGAAATTTTTCAACTTTACGAACTTTTCATCCGTGAGAAAGGATGCGGTGATAATTGCCATTGCCGGGTATGCAGGCATCACGTAAACAGGTATTTTCATCTTTACTACGCTGAAAATGGAAAAAATAGTTAGAAACCAAATCAACAGGAAGCTGAGTTCTTTTCGTTTAAATTTAAAAGCGTAAAACAGGGCTAAAAAGAACAAGAATGAATACGGTAAAAACGAGACGCTTATATCAAGAATGTAAAAGTAAAACGGGTCTTTTTGAAGTGCGTAAATTCTCTTTATATTTTCCTTAATAAATACTTCAAGGAAGG
>DQTK01000141.1 GCA_015662815.1 Aquifex aeolicus
GTTTTCTTCAACTATATCCATAATAACGTTGTAAAGATTAGGGTCTAATCTCTCAAGCATTTCAAAGATACCTGTCTTCCCCCAGATTTGATACCTTTCTACAACTGTTTGGAGAGAAACTTCTCAAGCTGTTTTTACGGATTTTCCTACATCGAAAGGAATAGCCATTCTCTTGGCTCTCAGGTTTCCCATGTTGTCCAGCATTTTTGGACCCCAGTCGGGGAAGAAGTCCGGTTGGAGCATGTCTGCGGAGAGCTGATTACCCGTGGTCATTACTTTGAGAAGAGCTCTTCCGTAAGGTTTCAGTAGGTCCTTTTGTTGCTTCAAAGGCGTTTCTTACCGCAACCTCCCTCATTATGATTACAAGCCCACCGGGGTTATTTACGAAAGGACATCTTATCCAACAGGTAAAGCATTGAGAACATGCCCATATGTATTCGTGCATCATATCGTAAAGGACATCTATGTCATCTTCGAGAAATCTTTGAACTATTTCTCTCGGAAAGTAGTCGAAGAATCTATTGGATGGACAAGAAGCTGTACACACTCCGCAGTTCAGACATCCGAAAAGATATTCTTTGAATCTGAAATCGGATTTTACTTCTTCTATTACTCTTACTTTTTCCTCCCAAGGAACCTGAAGAGTTTTTTCTGAAATCGGGATATTATATCCATATTTACGAACTTGAATTTGTTAAGCCATTTTAAAACCCTCCTACAGGTTTATTCCCTTTTCTTAAATTAAAAGGAATTTCTTAAATTAAAAGGAAGATGGTTAAAGAGCCAAGAATTTTTTCTATGGAGGTATAAAAATATCCTTATAAAGTGAAGAAAAAGAGAGAGAGAAAATTAAAGAGTGATAATAGCATACGCACCGCTCATAAGCTTATCTAAGAATGCAGCACCGCCTAAAATACCGTCGCAGAGTTCTTTATTTACATCTTCTTCCTTATAGATATCCGTAAGGTCCAAGGATGGTGTACATAGATAAATTTTTACTCCCGCTTCTTTAGCCATTTTGATAAAATCGTAAACTGTCTGTTCGACTCCGGGTCTGACTTTAACCTTCTTTGCATTATCCTTCATAAGGAGATATCCGGCCTCTGATGTAATTACCATTTCGACCTCGTAATCCATGGTTGTTGCAACTGTTGCCAAGAAGAAAGGTGCTCCGGCTTGAGGATTAATTAGTTCTCCTGTTGTCGGTTCAGCTCTTACAAAAAAGGGAACTGTTACAATGTAAAAGAGAAGCTTTTCAAACTCCTGACCGGCCATACTTCACCTCCAGATTTATTAAACAAAGATTATCATCGGCTTATCCGCTGCAAGGACGTAGTTAAAGAATCCCGTAGCTCCTGCAGGTGGTTCTAGACCGTCAATAAGGTCTTCTTTTTTGTATCCGAAAAGGTCCATCGTCATTTGACAGGGAATAAGTTTCACATCAGCTTCTTTACAAAGCTCCAGAAGTTCTTCTATACTTGCAACACCTTTTTCCTTTAATCTCTTTTTCATCATAGAGGTCATGAAGTCGGTCATCCCGGGAATTACTCCCATTACTTGAGGAGGTCCGGGGAATATACTTTCCATAACATCTGCAATTTGTCCGACAACCGGAGTTTGTTTTACGGAATCGGGGAATATCATCGGCATTGCAGGGTTTCCAACAGGAGCAAGTTTAAGCTGTTTTACCTTTTCTTTGTGAATTATATTGAGCCCGTAGAAGGTAAAAAATATAGCGGTTTCCACCCCTAAGGATGCAGCAACAGAGGCAAGAATAAGGGGAGGATAAGCCATATCGAGGGTTCCCTTTGTAGCAATTATTGCCAATCTTTCTGTGGCCATAATTTAGCCCTCCCTTGATTAGCCTTTCTTCCTTATGTAATAAATGTATTTTCCTCCCTCTTCAACCATTTCAACAAGTTCATGGCCGGTTCTTTGACAGAATGCGGGTATGTCCGCTTTGGAACCCGGGTCTGTGGAAATTACCTCCAGGATTTGACCCGGTTGTAGCTCTTCAAGGGCTCTTTTAGTTTTTAAAACTGGAAGAGGACAATTTAATCCAGAAGTATCAAGAGTTTTGTCAGGTGTTACAATTGCCATCTTACCAACCTCCTTAAAATAATTTTTCCCTTTTATAAGATTATCGTTATCTTTCCATATTCACTTAAGGAAATATTTATAGAGCTATTAAAAATGATTATAAAATTATCAATCTTGAGATTTACTTTATTTTTTGAACAACGTAAACGAGTAGCTGAGCAACAACCTCGTATAACTCTTCGGGAATTTCCTCGTATACATCAATTCTTATAAGTGTTTCCACAAGGGTTTCGTCTTCAATTACCGGAATATTGTGTTTCTTGGCGAGCTCAATTATTTTTCTCGCTATATTTCCCTTTCCCTTTGCTACTAGGACAGGGGCTCTATCTTTGTCGGGATTATATCTCAAAGCTATTGCCTTTTTAGTTTTTTCTTCGCTCATACCCTCATTTCTAATCCATCTTCACCTATAATTTCTTTAAATAAACTTTTATATCCGTCCTCTTCAAAGGAAAATCTTAAAGTCTTTACAGGCTTTTTAAGGATTTTTCTTAAATCTTCTTCGCTTCCTTTTAGTTTCTCAAGAATTTTTTCATCATTGGATTCTATTTCCATATATATACCGGACAAATCTTTAGGGGCGTTTATCAGTATGTTTAAATAGCTATCTTCAAATTCCAATCTAATGAAGATTTTATACACATCTTTTAATTCAAAAAGTAAGTATCCTCTGTAGTCCTCTATCTTAATGGGAAAAAAGAACTTTCTGTTGTTATTTTCAAGGATATAGAGCTGAAGTAGGTTAATAAAATTAACCGTTTCTTTATCACCTTTAATAAGTGATTGATACTTTAAATCTTCCTTTAATTCCTCAAAGGAGTTCTGAATAAGAGCTTTTAGAACTTTGTTTTCGTAAAACAGACCGGAGTTTTTAAGTTTTTGAAATGTATCTATAGCCTCAAAGGGAAGCTCTCTTAAGCTTTTTATCAATCCGTTCAAGAGTTTTAGAGAAACGTTTTTCTTTATTTCTGCCTGAATTACCTTGAAGGTAAGGGGGGAAGTTTTCACTGTGGCCAGGGTAAGTACTTCACCCTCCCTTACTTTAATGTTTAGGTTATTTTCAACTTCCAGTTCTAAACCATTTTCCATAAGCAGTAAAAGTCTTTTTCCTTTGTTTTCAATTACTTGAGCTTTTATTTTAGGTAAGTTTAGAAGGTTTTGTATTACTTCCGGAACCCGTGAAGTTATTTTTATTTCAAGGAATTTCGCTGTTTTGTACACTTCCTCAGCTTGCTTTGACAGAATAGCTTGTTCTAAAAGGACACCTTCTATTCTCCTGAGTTCCACTTATTTAAAATTTATCCATTATGGAGAGTTATGAAAGAATTTTAGAAGAGCTCTTAAATGATAATGTAAGATACCTGCCGAGAACTTTCTTTAATGAACTCTTGAATGAGCTGAGGGTTTCTATCGAATTTCAACGAGAAATTAGAAAAGAAATCATTACGGAAATTCTCGTAATTTTGAAGCGAAATCCTTATGCAAAAGAAAAAGTTGAAGAGCTTCTCAAGATGTATTCATAATTAAACCTATGGACATTCTTAAGGATATTGTCAAGAAGAATAACTCTAAAATCCTCCTGATAGTGCTTGATGGTCTTGGAGGACTCCCGGTAAGAGACGGCAGAACGGAACTTGAGCTGGCAAACACCCCTAATTTGGACAACCTGGCAAAGAAGTCCGCTACAGGACTTCATATTCCGGTAGATTACGGAATAACTCCCGGAAGTGGTCCGGGACATTTGGGGATTTTCGGCTACGACCCTGTTAAGTATCAGATAGGCAGAGGTATCCTAGAGGCTTTAGGATTGGGAATAGATGTTAACGAAACGGATATAGCAGTAAGGGGAAACTATGCTACGGTAAGATACGAGAACGGAAAAGCTATAGTGGTAGATAGAAGGGCAGGGAGAATTCCGACGGAGGAAAACAGAAGGATTACAAAAAGACTTCAAGAGGAGATAAAGGAAATAGACGGTGTGAAAGTAATAATAAAGCCGGGAATGGAACATAGGCTAGCCATAGTTTTCAGATTTCCTGAAAAATTACCCGAGGGAAGCGATGCTATAAACGATACCGACCCTCAGCAGGTAGGAAAGGAACCTCTTATTCCCAAGGGTGAAAATCCCAACGCCGAAAAGGTTGCTCAGGTAGTAAGAAAATTCATAGAAAAAGCTTCCGAGATTCTAAAAAACGAACAAAAGGCCAACTACATACTCTTAAGGGGTTTTGCCCAAAAACCGAATATTCCTACAATGGAGGAAAAGTTTGGCTTAAGGGCGTGTTGCATAGCGGTATATCCCATGTACAAAGGGCTTGCAAGCCTTGTTGGAATGGATGTAATAGAGTTTGAAGGCAGTTCTATTCAAGATGAAGTAGAAACACTTAAGAAAGTTTGGGAGGAGTACGATTACTTTTTCGTTCACATAAAGAAAACCGATAGCTACGGAGAGGATGGTAACTACGAAGGGAAAGTTAAGATAATAGAGGATTTCGATAAGCACTTGCCTAAATTCCTCGAACTTAGTCCCGATGTGATTGCCATAACGGGAGACCACTCTACACCATCACTTCTGAAAGGACACTCATGGCACCCTGTTCCTATTCTTATCCATTCACCTTATGTGCTCGGAGGAACTTCCGAGAGATTTACCGAAAGAGAATGTTTAAAGGGAGAACTTGGTATTTTGCCTGCTGTAAAGATTACACAACTTTTACTTGCCAATGCATTGAGACTCAAGAAGTACGGAGCGTAAAGGAATGAAAACCATAAGAGGAAAGCGATTAAAACTCCTCATAAAGGAAGAAGATATAAGGAGAAGGGTAAAGGAGCTTGCTAAAGAAATAGAGGTCTCTTTTGAATGGAAGGAACCTCCGGTGGTTGTAGGGCTTCTTAAAGGAGCATTTATATTCCTTTCGGATTTAGTAAGACAATTCAACGGCTTTGTAATAATTGACTTCATGCAAGTTTCAAGCTACGGGCAATCTACGGAAAGCAGTGGGACTATAAGAATACTTAAGGATTTGGAAATAGATGTTGAAGGAAGGGAAGTTCTCCTTGTAGATGATATACTCGATACCGGACTAACTATGAAGGAAATATATGAATTCCTCAGAATGAAAAATCCCAAAACTCTTAAAACCTGCGTCTTTTTGGATAAAAAGGAGCGAAGGAAAGTGAATTTTGAAGCTGACTTCGTAGGTTTTGATGTACCGGATAAATTTCTCGTCGGATATGGGTTGGATTGGGGGGAATACGGAAGAAATTTGCCCGAGATTTACATAGTTGAAGATTAATGTCTATGGTCATGGTGATGATGGCTGTGGTGGATTTTTAACTCCTTGGAAGTAAGAAGGGGACAAGACTGAGTACAGATATATCCCTCCCTTTCCAGTTGTACGGTTGTGTGTTTTATACCAAACCTATGGGCTATTTCATCAACTTCCTTTAGTATATCGTTGCATATACTTGCATCCTCAATTACTATATGAACAGTCAAAATTTCCGTACCGGGAGTTATAGACCAAACATGCAGGTCATGAACATCTTTTACACCATGCAGTTTCCTGAATTCACTTTCCAACTCCTCGGTATCTATATAGGATGGAGCAATTTCCAAAAGAACGTTTACAGTTTCCTTTATTACTGAATAAGCTGATGGAAGTATGAGCAGAGCCATAGTAACGCTGAGAATAGGGTCAGCAAGGTAGAAATGCCAGAACGTTATAGCTATACCAGCTACTATCGCTGCGACGGAACCCAATGTATCGGTTGCAACGTGCAAAAGTGCAGCTTTGACATTTATATTCCCTTCAGAATGCTTTAGAAGTATGTACCCTACAACTAAATTCACTATCAACCCAATAACGGCTATATACAGCATTTCGGGTTTTACAGGTTCGGAATGTTCAAACCTGTGAATGGCTTCAAGGAATATATATCCAATAAGTCCCAGTAAAAACACTCCGTTTATTAACGCTGCTAAGACTTCAAGTCTGTATAAACCGTATGTCATTCTATTGTTCCTCACCTTTATAGCGAGAAATTGAGCAAGGAGAGCTATAAAAAGGGATACAGCGTCGGTAATCATATGTCCCGCATCTGAAAGTAGTGCCAAGCTATTTGTAACAATTCCACCTATAAACTCGACAGATGCAAATCCAAATATCAGTAAGAGGCTAAAACCCAGAGCCTTTATGCTATTCTCTCTTCCCATAAGAAAATTTTAAGCTTTAGAAAGAGTAAATACATTGACGGAAAATACAGTGATTTCCTATGAAGGTTTATACAAAGTACCTAACTTTTAACACTAAAGAAAAAAGAGTTAATCAGGATAACCGCGCAAAAGAGTTGTAATTAAAATACTTGGGGAATAAATACAAAACAAATGGCGGAAGAACATAAAACTGAACGGGCTACTCCCTATAAAAGGAGAAAAGTTAGAGAAGAGGGAAACGTAGCTAAAAGCCATGAAATAGCATCATCTCTGGTAGTTCTATTCTCCGTGCTTGTTTTATTCTTTTCCGGCACTTATGTCTTTAAAGAGGTAATAAAGGCTTTCCTAATACTTACAGGGTTTATCCACAGTAGCATTCCCAGTTTAAGCGGTATATTTGAAAACCTCTATATAGACTTACTGAAAGTTTTACTACCACTGTTCTTTATATCTTTAGCTGTTGTAATCCTTTCCCATGTGGCCCAGTTCGGATTTATATTCACTCTGAAGCCTTTGTCTTTTAAACTAAACAGGATCAACCCCTTTGAAGGTATTAAGCGTCTCTTTTCCCTTACTACCTTTTTTGAAATGGTAAAAAACTCTTTAAAAGCTTTTCTCCTGATAGGCATAGCTTTATTCTTTCTGAAAAGTAGTGCAGATTTTTTTCTTTCATCAGCTTCCATTCCCCTTATTGATGCTTTAAAAAAGTTTTTGAACATTACCACCGCCGTACTTGTGATTTTAGGAGTTGTTGCGTTTTTCATCGCCCTTCTTGACTACGCTTTTAAACGGTGGCAGTTCGAAAAAAAGATAATGATGTCCAGAAGAGAAATTAAAGAAGAGTATAAACAGCTTGAGGGACACCCTGAAGTGAAAGGGAAATTAAAAGCCAGAATGAGAGAACTTGCAAAAAACAGAATGATGGCAGAGGTTCCCAAAGCCAGTGTAATAATTACAAATCCCACCCATATAGCAATAGCTCTTAAATACAATCCTAAGGAAGACAAAGCTCCGGTGGTTGTGGCAAAGGGAAAAGGTGTTGTCGCAGAAAAGATTATCGAGATAGGAGAAACTTACGGGGTTCCTATAGTAAGAAAACCGGAACTTGCAAGAGCCTTGTATCCCGCCGTTGAAGTAGGAAAAGAAATATCACCTAAGTTTTACAAAGCAGTAGCAGAAGTGATAGCCTACATTATGTTTAAAAAGAAAAAAGTTTACGCCTGAGAGCGGAGAAATTCCTCAACTTTTTTAGCAATCTTCTCGGAAGCCTTTATGCTATCTCCCATAGAAACACCGTGTAGCCAATTACCTGTTAAGAAAAGTCCCGGGTAATCTTTCTCCATATCTCGGGAAAGCTCTAAAAATTTTCCGTATCCCACATTGTACTGGGGAATAGCTCTCTTCCACCTTTCAATTTTTACGTAATCTAAATTCTTAATGTTTAAAATTTCTTTAAGTTCTCTTTCTACTGTTTCAATTATTTCTTCGTCCGACAGGTGAATAACATCCCTATCCGTAGCTCCTCCCAAGAATACGGAGAGTAATTCCTTTCCTTGAGGGGCCCTTCCGGGGAAGAGCTTGGACATAAACATAGCTCCTAAAATCCTCTTTCCTTCAACTCTTGGAACGAGAAAACCGAAACCTTGGGGAATATCTCCTACAACTCCAACGTTTACTACAACGACAGGAGGGTAGTCTATACGGTCAAATTCCTCACTGGCACTGAAAGAGATTTCCTTCAAAAGGTAGGAAGAAGTATAGGCCGGAGAAGCAACTACAACACTCTTACTCTCTATTTTCTTCCCCCTCACATCTAATTTGAACCTATCCTCGTGTTTTCTCATCCTAAGAACCACGTTTTCCGTATGTACTTCCAAATACTGGGCAAGCTTCTTAGGGAGTTCTGACATTCCTTCCTCAAAGGAAACAAGTTTTCCCCTAGGTGTAAAACGCTTTTCTTTTAAAAACGCTTTTATAAGGCTTCCATATTTCCTCTGAACTTCGTAGAGTTTCGGAGTAGCGTATTTTAGGGATAATTTTTCGGGGTCACCTGCGTATACTCCTGATAGAAAAGGAGATACTATATAATTGAGGAACTCATCTCCGAAATGATTTCTAACAAAATCCGCTATCGGTATATCGTCTTCTACTCCTTTCTTGAAATACTCAAGAAATACCTTGAGCTTTGAAGTTAGAGAAAGCAGAGGACTCATGAGAAATTCTCTCGGTGAAAGGGGAAGAGATATGAGCTTCCTTCTTTTGTATATAAATCTATACTTTGCCCAAGGGCTGGCTTCGACAGGTTTCAAGCCTATCTCTTTTAAAAAGTTCAAAACTTCTTCGTTAGCAAGTAGAGTTTGAGGACCCATCTCCATAAGGTATCCATTCTGGATAACTGTCTTTATAGTTCCTCCTATGTAGTCATCTTTTTCGTATACAACTACATCTATGTCCTTTTTTTTCAATCTATATGCAACCGAAAGTCCGGAAATTCCCGACCCTACGATAACAACTTCCCGCATAAAGAAATTTTAAAATTTTTGATTAATGGATATACGATTAATGGGTTCAGACCACAGGATAGTAAGGTGCGCTAGGGTATCTTTTGCTAGAGACACTCACGCGGATGAGTTCAGGGATAAAAAATTAATAAGGTATCTTTTCAAACACAAGCACGCTTCTCCCTTCGAGCACAATGTTATAGCCTTTAGGCAGAGAAAAGATGAATGGCTATCCTTACTCTCTCAAATAGATAATCCTACCTTACAGGTGTATTATTCAAAAGGTTACGTATTTCTGAATTTGAGAAACGCTATAAATCTGTGGGGAAAATTACCCGATGAGGTAAGAGAAAAAGTAAAGGAACAATTTCCCGCAACTTACTACATAGTACAAAGAAAGGGAGAAGTATCCGACGAAGAGCTAAAACAACTTTCCTACTCAAGAGATGAAGCCTATGTAAAGGAAAAAATTGAAACTACATCAGGGTGGATAGGTTTGGTGGATAAATTGGAAATCGGGACGGATATGGATTACTATACTTTTGTAGTTGAATGTCCCCTTTTTGTAGCTCGTCAATGGATGAGACACCGCTTCGGTTCCTACAACGAGGTTTCCAAAAGATACGTAGGAACAGAGTTTTTAGAGTTCTATCTCCCTGAGTACATTAGGAAACAGGCAAAAAGTAATAAGCAAGCTTCTGTTGATGAAGCTATTGAGGAGAGTGGGAAATTTATAGAGGAGATTAGGAACTTAATAGAGAATGCTAAAGATTTATACAGAAGAATTATTGAGAGGGAAGGGGCAAAAGAGCTTGCAAGAGGTGTGCTTCCTCAATTTATGAAAACGCGCTTTTACTGGACTGTTCCCAGAATTTCCCTGGATAATTTCATAACTCTCCGAACCCACGAAGGTGCTCAAAAAGAAATAAGAGAATTCGCGCAGGCTATAAAAGAAATGGTTGGATACAGAGGGACAGACAAGAAGAATGTTATTTAAAGTGAAAGAAAGTATTTCATTTCAGAGGCTATAAAAATGAAGGAAGAGCAATATATTCTGGAAACAATTGGAAATATCGGCGTGGGACTTGCGGGATATCTGGTATATCTAAGGAGGAAAATAAAGAATTTAAAGTCTTCCTTCTGATTTTTAATTGGTCTTACTGAGAATGCCAGGAGGAAATAGGTCGAGTAGAAGGGACAGAAGAGTACTTCAAAAAGATGGAAAGAAAGGAGTTACTTATCTGCTTTTAATACCATTCTTTCAATTCTCTTAGAAAGGTTACACATCAATTCATAGGGTATAGTTCCCGCATCCTTGGCAAGAGCGGTAAAACTTCTTTCTTCATTTACAATTTCTATCCAGTCTCCAACCTTTGCATCCGTTTCGCTTAAATCGACTATAGTCATATCCATGGTAATATTGCCTAAAATGGAAACTCTTTTGCCTTTGTAAATTAAGTACCCTTTATTGGATAAACTTTTCATAAGACCATCTGCATAACCAAAGGCTACTATACCAATTCTTGTTCTCCTTTTAGTTATAAAAGTTCTACTGTAGGATATAGGATAGTCCTCCGGTACATATTTTACGGATATAATTCTGGCTTTTAGTCTAAGGGCAGGTTTAATATCAATTGGATAGTTTTTTAAAGGCTTTTCACCGTATATTGCAAGTCCCACTCTTATGTGTGTAGTAAAGGGAACTTTGTAAATTAAGCCTGCGGAACTTTCCATATGTATTTTTTGAACATTTCTATAATGCTTTACCATTTCCTCAAATCTTTTTACCTGCAATAAGGAAAACTCCCTATTGGTAGGACTGGAGAAATGTGACATAACCCCGATAATCCTTTCATCCTTTATAATCTCATTTAAGAAACCCAATCTGCCCATTCCCGTATCGTATTTAACGTGGAACTTAATATCTCTGTTCCCTAAAATTTTCAAATGTTCATGGTCAGATATAACAGGTGTAAGTTGGTATTCTTCTATGAAATCTAAATCCTCAGGGAAAATACCACCGAGTATAAGTATCTCCTTTTTTATAGCCTGTTTCCTCAGCTGGATGGCTTCTTTTACACATGCAACTGCAAAACTATCCACTTCTTCCATATCACTGAGAATTTGGGCAATTTCCTTTGCACCTATACCGTATGCATCGGCTTTTATTACGGCGATTATCCTTTTGCCCGAGAACCGGTAGAGTTTCCTTACATTTTCACGGATTTTCTCCTCGTCTATTTCGAGAACAGCCCTTTTCATATAGGGAAGTATTTTAAAATTTTCCTATGGACGTAAAGAGGGTAAATGTAGAGCTTATAAAAAAGAAATTTGGGGAGCTTTCTAATAAAAATGGAGAGGAAAAGAAAAAGGAAATTAAGCTTTTGCTTAGATTGGTTTATCCTCTTATAGCCGATACAAAGGGTAAAGAGGTTTTAGAACTGTACACAAAATTAAAAGAAAAGGACACAAATAGCTTAAAGGAAATCGAAGAGTTCCTACAAGAGATTGTTAAATCACTTTAATATATCCATTACCTTCTTTATACTTACTCTCATTCTTTCAAACGCTTTAGCCAATTCTCCTATTTCGTCTTCTGTCTTTATGGGTATCTTTTCATCTATTTCACCTTTACTTATTTTTTCAGCGTGTTCCTTTAGAATGTCAATAGGTCTGAATACGTATCTATTCAGTATGAAAATCACTAATCCCATAATCAGTATATTCAGGGCGAAAACAAAACCTCCCTTTAGAATTCCATCTAGTCTCGCTTGAAGTAGCGTAGCTTCGTAAGGTTCATATATGAATATTCCTCCTTGTATATCTCCCACTTTCCAGTTCAGGTCCTGTTTCGGTTTATACAGGTTTCTTATGATTTTTGGCATATCCTTTATCTTTCCATGACAACGAAGGCAGGATTTATCAACCCTTACGGGAAAAGCCGAAACAAGGTATCTGTAGTTGTTTATACTTACAACTTCCGTATATTCTTTGAGATTTCTTTCCTTAAAGAGCTTAATAATTCTTCTTTCAATAATGGTCGGGGTGTCTTGTGGATTCAAAGGGTTGAAAGCTACCTGCCTGAGTCTCAATCCTTGAAAATCTCCACTTACCCTGTGAAATATGTTTGCCGTAACAAACGCAAAAGATTGAGCTTCCAATATGAAGTCCTCTTTAATACAGGTGTATTTTCCTAAAAGCTCGTACATTTTGGGGTTTAATACTTCTCTTACGTACTCGCTTATTGCCTTTGAGAAGGAAAGGATCAATCTTACTCTTTCATGTGATGCGGTTTTTGCATTTTCTATTTCTTCATTGTATGTGTAAACACCGACGGCCAAACCGCTTAGAGTTGCTACAGTTCCTATAAATATAAATACTTTACCTTTAATCGACTTAGGTATCAAGTTCATCTATAACCTCCTTAATCCTTTCTAAAAATTCCGATTGTAAATCCTCTTCGGGAATTTCTTCCTTCAATCTGATGACCAAAAGCTTGAGTGTTGAAGTTGTAAATCTATCGTATGGTATCTGAAGATCTTTTATTATCCTATCCCA
>DQTK01000056.1 GCA_015662815.1 Aquifex aeolicus
AGTTTGATGTTTCCTATTCTCACTCTTTTTAGGTCTTTTACAGTATAACCTATAGCACTAAAAAGCCTCTTGACTATACGATATCGACCCTCAGTAAGGATAATATTTACCCTATTATCGGATAATTTCTGTACTTTTACCAACTGAACCGGTTTTTTTTCAAGTTTTATCTCGTACAATTTCTTTATATCTTCATCGCTTATACCCCGGTTTAATTCTACAATGTATTCTTTCTCCACTTTCCACTTCGGGTGTGTAAGCCTGTGGGATAGCTGACCATCGTCGGTTACAATAAGTAATCCTTCTGTGTCAACATCAAGTCTCCCCACAGAAAAAAGTTTTCTGTGCCCGAAGTGTTCAGCCAAAAATTCTATAAACGAAGGATATTTTGCCTTCCTTTCGGTGGTTGAAAGATAACCCTTTGGTTTATAGAGCATAATATAAATCTTTTTCTTAGGTTTTAGACTTTTACCTTCTACTTCAACTCCCTCTCCTTCCTTTACACGATAATCTGTTTCTCTGACCGTTTTACCGCCGACCTTTACCCTTCCCTCTCTTATTAACTCCCTTGCCTCCTTTCTGGATATATGAAGAGCTTTTGAAAGATATTTATCTAACCTCACAAGGTTAAATATTAATACATTAATACCGTGTTAAAATTGAAAGTACTATGTTAAAACTCTTTATTCTTTTATTTACCTTCGTCTTTAGTTTTGCAGTAGAGGGATTTATTCTGGAAGAAATAAACGGAAGTGAAGGTTTTCACATAAAGAAAGAACTAAAGAGGAAAATTTATATTACCGAAGATGCAATTATTACAGAAACTAAGAGAGAGTTTATGGTACAAAAGATTGAAAATGGTCTCCCTAAAATCTATAGGGTGATAAAAAGCACAAAATCCTATATGGATTTTTCAAAAACCGCCCCGCTATTTCTTGTAACTATCCCGTTTATGGATTGTACTAATAAAGTATGTACGATAAAAAAGGATGCATTCAAACCTTCTCAAGAAGTTAAACAGATAAGGAATTACAAAGCCCGTAAAGTTATTGTAGATGCTTCTTTTATGGGAAGAAGGAACACTATTGTGCAGTGGTATACCAAGGATTGGAAGGAACTTGTCAAAGCAAATGAGCTTGAGAATAGGTTTTACATAAACTTTATAAAGGCTATTATGAAGGAAAGGAATTTAACCGAAAGAAATATTCCTATTTCGGAGATAGGAAAACTTTTAAATGAAATCCTAAGGAAATTCGGAGGGGTGATAAGAACTGAACAAGATACGGGAATGTTTAGGACCTATACGGAAGTAATTTCTGTGAAAAAATCAGAAATTCCTGAATATATATACAGATTACCGGAGGGGTATCAAAAGATTAGATAATAAATAATTGTGGAACAATTAATCAGATACAGGAAGAGGGAAAAAGAATTTAAAAGAAAAATTAAAATTTTGTTCTTAATTATCTTGGCTTTATATACTGTAGTTTTTCTACGCTTGTTATACATAAACTTCTTCGAAGAAAAAGTTTTAAAAGGAGCAAAAGATAGTGTAAAAATCATCAGTGTTCAAGATTACAGAGGCTCTATCTTGGATAGGAACGGTATTCCCTTAGCGATAAGCTATCCCGTGGGATACATTTACATCTATAAATTTTCCCTATTCTCCGATGAAAAGAAGAAGGAAAAGTTTATAAAAGGACTTTCAAGAATTTTGAAAATCCCTCAGGAGGAAATCAGGAAAGAGCTATCTAAAAATAAAGATGTTTTTGAGTTAATCACTTTTCCATTGGAAAAGAAAGAAGAAATAAGGAAATTTATAAGGAGAATAGATTACGATGAGGATAAAAAGAGGTACACAAAACCTTTTATTACGGCTCACGTGGGAGTAGGGCAAAAATACTTAAGGTTTTATCCTCACAAGCACTTTGCTTCAAATCTAATAGGTTTTGTCAAAAAGGAAGGGGGTGGAGGAGAGGGACTGGAGTATCAATTTGATAGGTATTTGACGGGGCATGAGGAAAAGGGAAAAAAATTTATTCTTTACAAGGATAAAGGTTTTCTTTTTATAGAACCTAAGGATTACAGTTTCTATGAACCTAAGGATTTGGTGTTAAGCTTAGATTACCGGGTACAATCTGTTATCGAAGAAATCAAAAAGGAAATAAGGAGAAGGTGGAGACCCCAAAAAATTGTAATAATAGTTATGGAATCAGATACTGGAAAAATAAGAGGTTTTACAACATTTCCCGATTACGACCCGAACAGATACGAAAAATTTTTCCCGATTTTTACAAGAAATTTTGGAACTTACGACCTATTTGAGATAGGTTCAACCTTTAAACCATTCCTCGTAGCTTATGCCATTGATAAAGGATTTATAAAAAAGAACAGTTTGATAGATATTAATTACGGAAAATTAAAGGTGTACAAAAAAATAATAAGAGACCCAATAAACTATTTAAGGAAAAAGAAGTACATTACGCCGGCTGAGGTTTTAATTTATTCTTCCAATGTAGGAGCTATAAAAATTGGTATGAGATTAAGTCCAAAAGATTTTGATAAACTTTTTTCAACTTTTAGAATGAAGAAAACTCCAAAAATTATATTTAGTGAAAATAATCCGCAAATATCCGACTTACACAATGAAGTTAATAAAGCTTATGCGTCTATAGGCCAAGGAATAGCGTATAATGCACTTCACCTGCTCACGAGTTTCAACGCTCTGATTCAAGGAAAATATGTAAAACCTTCAATTCTGGAGAAAGAAGAAGTTCAAACAGAACCTTTAGATATATCTCCCGGCACCGTAATATGGTTAAGAAGTGTGCTTATACAAGTTGTGGAGAAAGGTACAGGAATAAAAGCAAAGAGCGATTTATTCTACATAGGAGGAAAGACGGGAACAGCACAAAAGTACGATAGGGAAATTAAGGCTTATTCCAAGGAAAAATTAACTACTTTCTTCATAGGTTTCTTCCCGAAAAATCCGAAATTTACTGCGATAATCCTTGTAGATGAACCTAGAGGAAAGGAGATATACGGAGGTACGGTTGCAGCACCTTATTTCAATAAACTTGCGGAAAGAATTGCATTAATTTACGGCCTAAAACCTGATAAAAAGTAATCGAGAAGCTTTTCTTTATGTTCTTCCGGTAATTCTAAATCCCCTACTTTCGGAATAACAACAGGTTCTATACCTGTCATCTCTTTAATTATCAAAGGATTTGTTTTTTCGGAAATATCCTTACCCGTTAACCCATTTAAAACTATACCTACTACTTCCAGCCCGTTGTTTTTAGCGTAATACCATGTCAAGTAAGTGTGATTCAATGTACCCAAACCTGCTCTTGCCACTATAAATACCCTTAAATTCCAGTCTTTTGCCAAGTCAGCATAAGTGTAATTCTTCTTTACGGGAACTGCTATTCCTCCCGCACCTTCCACGAGAAGAATCTCATACTTCTTGGCCAGTCCTTCAAAATGAGTCCTTAACTCATTCAAAGAAAAATCCCTTTTTTCCTCAATTGTTGCGGCGTACGGAGCAAGAGGAAGAGAAAAACGGATGGGAACCACTTCATCAACACTTTGTCCTGTAGCCTTAGCCAGAAGGTTTCCATCTTCCGGTATATCTTTGACGTATGTTTCTACAGGCTTATAACATCCTACCTTGTATCCTCTTCCCTTCAGAGCCTTCGCGAGATTATAGGTTATGAAAGTCTTACCTATTCCCGTATCCGTACCGGTTATCAGGACTTTCATAGGATATTCAAATTTTGCCCATAAGCATTAACATTCTGAGAGTTTCTTGGTAAGCCCTTTTAAAGGATTCCGCAGCTTTCTTTACATCTACAAAACCTAATATGCCGGAAGCGGTTGCTATATTACGACATCCAGCCTTTACAACTTCGGGGACTCTATAGGACATTATCCCGCCTATACAAACTATCGGTTTCTTTGAAATTTTTACAGCTTCCTGAAGGGCTTCAAGTCCTACGTACTTGTAATTATCCTTCGTGGTTGTATGATAAATAGACCCAAAGCCTATGTAATTTACAGGAAGTTCTTGGGCTTTCTTTACCTCTTCAATACTGTTAGCTGTATAGCCTATGTACATTTTATCTCCGACTATTTCTCTCACAACCTCCGGGGGTAGGTCCTCTTTTCCTATATGTATGCCGTCTGCCTCAACTGCAAGTGCGAGGTCCAATCTATCATTTACCACAAGGTCAGCGTTGTATTTTCTTGTGAGTTCACGGAGTTTAACAAGCTCTTCGTACATTTCTCTGGTGGTTTTGTTCTTAAATCTATACTGAACTGCAGTCACTCCACCTAAGAGTGCCTGCTCTATTGTTTGAATTAAATCTCTATCCTTAAAGTATCTATCGTCAGTGATTAGATATATAGTTAACTTCATTGATTTTCCTCCGCAAAATTTTTTTGGCGGAGGGGGTGGGATTCGAACCCACGGGCGGGCAGCGAACCCGCCAAGGGATTTCAAATCCCCCGCCTTCGTCCGCTCGGCCACCCCTCCGGAGGAATATAATTATATTATCCGCCACCGTATTCTGAAGACTCTATTTCAGATTCAAATTCCTGTATAAAGAACTCAATCAACTTAACTATTTCATCTATATCCTTTTGCATATAGTGTTCAAACAGTTCTATCTTCCTTTCACGTACATGTTTTTCTATGTAGAAGCGTATCCTAACATAGGGAATCTGCATTTCTGGGTCAAAATCGGGATCCTCCGGAGTAATTACCGCAACTTCAACATCCATTCCCTCGTTTTTATTTTTGAATATTTCCTTAAGCTTTAAAATTTTGGTTTTGTACTTAGTCCAGTCATACTTCACAGTAGTAATAATTTTATCTTACAATCTATCACTATGAAAATAGCTATAGGTTCAGACCACGCAGGATATCCTCTAAAGGAAAAAATAAAGGATTTCCTTGAAAAAGAGGGTTATGAAGTTTTGGATATGGGAACTCACTCTCAGGAGTCAACTCATTATCCACTTTTTGCCCAAGCGGTAGCAAGGGCAGTCGAAGAAAAAAAGGTGGATAAGGGAATTCTCATATGTGGCACGGGAATAGGAATGTCCATAACTGCTAATAAATTCAAGGGAGTAAGAGCTGCTCTGTGTACTAACGAATACATGGCGAGGATGAGCAGACTTCATAATGATGCTAACGTCTTATGTCTGGGAGAAAGGGTCCTCGGAGTAGAGCTTGCACTTTCAATAGTTAAGGTATGGTTAGAAACACCCTTTGAAGGGGGAAGACACCTGAAGAGAGTAGAGTTAATATCAGAGATAGAGAATGAAATTTATAGAAAAGGTATATCCTGACAAACAAATCCTTTCTATTTTGCTTATTTTTTTTATATTCTCCCAAATATTTATTTTTCTCAAAAATGTCCTTCCTTTATTGATTAATTATCATCCGAATGCTTTAGTCTATTATTCCCAAGAATATGGTTGGATTCTTTATAAGAAGAATAATATAAGGTACTTTTATGATAAAAATACCGATGAAATTTATCCATTATCTTATCTGAAGCTTTTTCCTAAGCGTTTTTCTCCGGCGTATACCGGAGAATATTTTAAAAAAATAGGGGATAAAGAATATAAATTTAAACCTTTTAAAGAAATTTTTTTACAAAAGCTTTTTAGATCTGTATCAAAGAATGTAAAATTAACTATTTTTTTTATTTTTGGATTAATAGTTATGCACATTTTTAGTAAAATTGATTACAAAGTTTATAAAAACAAGAAAGTTATTTATTCCACAATTATAATTTCTGGATTGCTACTTACCGGAGTCTTGATTAAAAAATTTCTTTACCATTCCCAAAACAGTATGCCTGTAAGATGGCTGATAGGAACAAGTATACAACCCTCGGAGTTTTCGAAGGTGGTTTTAGTACTCTTCCTAGCTTATTATATAGGGGTTAAAGGCTATATAGAACAATATAAGAGCCTAATTTTCGTTTTGGTTGTTTTGTTAGGTCATGTGGTTTTAATAGCTTTTCAACCCGATTTGGGAATGGCTTTGTTCTTTCTTCTTCTTGGAATATCCCTTATGTGGTTAGGGGGGGTAGCTCTTAGGATTTTTATCCCAAGCTTAACAATTTTAGGAACTACAGGTATAGGAATTTTACTCCTCTACTCCGAGCATGTAAAAAAGAGGTTCCAAGGGTGGTTAGACCCTTTTTCCGATCCGTACGATAGAGGATATCAAATCATTAAATCACTACAAGCCTTAATAAACGGTGGTTTTTTCGGACAAGGACTCGGTAAAGGGCTCCTTTCTGCAATATACATAAGGGAATCAGATACGGATTACGTAGTCAGTTTAATTATTGAAAATCTGGGTGTTTTGGGATTCCTATTTTTACTACTCCTGCAACTCATATTGGTAATAAAGCTTTTTAGATTTGCAAATAGGGTGTACGGAATTTATGAAAAGCTGATAATAGTTGGTGTAGCTTTAAACATTGTTTATTCTATTCTCGTGAATTACGCTATGGCTTTTAATATGCTTCCTCCGAAGGGTATAGTCCTTCCCTTCATAAGCTACGGTATAAGTAATTTGCTTGCCAACTTTATCGGTTTGGGAATTGTAGGTTCTATATACAGGAAACAGTTCCCTGTATTAAACTTATAATTTATGAAAAAAAGGGTTATCTTAGCATATTCAGGCGGACTAGATACTTCTGTAATGGTTAGGTGGCTTACAGAAAACGGATATGAAGTAATTACATATACCGCGGATGTGGGTCAAGGTGAGGAACTATCAGAGATTCCCGAAAAAGCAAGAAGGGCAGGAGCGGTAGAGGCTATAGTCGAAGACTTAAAGGAAACCTTTGCTGAAAACTACTGTTTACCCACTTTGAAGGCTCTGGCTCTTTATGAGGGGAAATACCCGCTGACCGCGGCACTTTCAAGACCGCTTATAGCCGAAAGACTCGTTTATTATGCGGAGAAATTCAATGCCGATTATGTGGCCCACGGTTCTACGGGTAAGGGAAATGACCAAGTGAGATTTGAGCTTTCGGTCTGGGCACTCAACCCCGATATAGAAGTCCTCGCTCCGGTAAGGGAATGGGAATTCAAGTCAAGGGAAGAACAGGTTGAATACGCCCAAAGATTTAACATTCCCGTAAAAGCTACTAAGGAAAAACCCTATTCAATAGACAGGAATTTATGGGGTGTTTCAATAGAATGTGGTCCTTTAGAAGACCCGTCGCAGGAACCTCCCGAAGACGCATATCAAATAACAACTTCTCCTGAAAAGGCTCCAGACCAGCCCGAATACATTACCATAGGGTTTGAAAAAGGAAAACCCGTAAGCATTAACGGAAATAAGTATGAAAATCTATACAAACTTATAGTTGACCTAAACGAAATTGCAGGAAGACATGGTGTCGGTAGAATTGATATGGTAGAAAACCGTCTTGTAGGTATAAAGAGCAGGGAAATTTACGAAGCACCCGGATCGATAGTCCTTTACGAAGCTTACAGAGATTTACTTTCCTTGGTACTGGATAGGTTTACTTTCCATTATTTCTTAACCCATATTCCTCATGAGTACGCTAAGCTCGTATACGAAGGTCTCTGGTTTACACCTCTAAGGCAAGCTATTGACGCCTTTACCAATACACTTGCAGAGCTTGCTACAGGAGAGATAAGGGTAAAACTATACAAGGGTTCTGTGAGTGTAGTTGGAAGAAAATCTCCCAATTCTCTGTACATAGAGGAACTTGCAACCTATTCGGAAAAAGACCAATTTGACCAAATTGCTGGTAAACACTTTACAAAGGTATGGGGATTACCTCTTAAGGTTTTGGGACGAGTAAAGACGGGAAAAAATCGTTAAATTATCCTTTATTAACCTGTTAAGTTATATTTAAACCTATGAATATAGGAATTTTAAGCCGTTGGAATGCAACTTGTGGAGTTTCCCTCCACGCTGAAATGATAGGGAGGGAGTTCTTACGTCACGGACACAAAATTACCGTATTTGCTCCTTACTTGGAGAGTGCTAACCGTTGGTGGCATCACAAACTTATAAGGCAAGATGAAGACTTCGTTGTGCGTTGTTATGAGGAAATTTCTCCCGAAGGTGAAGATGGAAAGCTTAATACAGCTAAGGTTTTAGAATACGATATTGAGATTCTCATCGTTGAGAGCTATGAAAAAATTCCCTATGCAAGTGTGGAAAAATTGGTGAAAGTTTTAAAGGATAAAGGTGTTCCGTCAATAGCGATAATTCATGAGGGATTGTATGAAGAAATTCGCTACTCCGACATGAATATTTTTGAAAAAGTCATAGTTTTTGATAACAGATTTATTGAAGAAGTTCTACAAAGAAGAGTATCAATCGACAAAATAGAGATAATTCCCTATCCCTGTTATCCGGTAAACGCCGGCAAAAGAGAATTTGCAGAAGATGGCGTTATTAGATTTTTTTCCTTCGGAAGACAACCAAAGGAGGAATACTGTCCGTACGTAGAAGGATTAAAGGTTTTAAGAAAGCACTTTCCGAAGATTCAGTATAGAGTTATAAGGGCTATGGACCCGCTCAGAATAAATGAAGGATGGGTATCTCAAGAAGAAAGGATTCTCGATTACGAAGATATAGTCGATGAACTTCATAAAGCGGATATTCATCTACTCCCTAAAGGAAATACAAAAAGGGTTGTAGTATCCTCCACCCTGTATCAAATTTTAGGAACCCTCACTATAACTGTGGTTCCGGATAATCGTTTTTTTGAAAAAATTCCTCATGGAGAAGAAGCGCCTGTTATTTTTTACAAAGATGTTGAAGAGTTTGTAAATAAGTTGAGAGAAGTTATAAGAGATGAAGAGCTTAGGATAAAGATTAAAGAAAACGCACGAGCATTTGTAGAAAAAAACGACGTTCGAGTTATTACCGAAAAGTTTGAGCGGTTAATTAATTCTATTCTCCTCAAGAATGTTCATTAAGGTTTCCAGCTCTATTTCCCCTATAACTATTGTTGTGTCAGCTCCTCCATAAGAAATTATCAATTTTTCTTCCAATTTCTGTATACCGCAAGGAAATACTACAAAGGGTCTATCTCCGTATTTTTCGTAAATTTCCTTGGGTTCAAGGATATAAAAAGGTGTCACTGAGGTGAAGTGTCCTTCTTTATTGATGAGTGCGGCAAATACCCTGTAAGCTGAGAGTTCTTTGTCCACTCCATGAATTAAAACGAGATTCTCATCATTAACCCTGACAGGAGGTGTAGCCCAGCCTATTTTACTTTCAAATGGTGCTTCTTCCATGATGGTTATGTTTTCTCCGATTTCTATCTCCTGCAGATTACCCGCGTTTATAACTTTTTCCGGAACATTACAAACCGAAAGGTAAAATTTATCGTTTAACATGTGAAGTCTGTGGAACAACATCAACTTATCAGTTTTTACAAGGAAGGCATTTTTATCACTTATTACAAAACTCCTTACTTCCTCCGGCATTCTAAATACGGCTATTTTTTTCCATCTTCCGTTTTCATACCTTGCCGTTACCGGAAGAGTTTTTTCATTTCTTATATCCGTCCCGAAGTAGTTAACCGTTCTGCCACAATAAGTCATAAGCAGTTTTCCATCGATTTCATAAACTCGCGGATCTTCAACCCCCCAAAGGTCATACTTTGTATCCGGCA
>DQTK01000058.1 GCA_015662815.1 Aquifex aeolicus
GGATTTTCTAAAAGAAAATGAGCAATTGACCTTAAAAGAAGTAAACTGTAGAAAAAAATATAGATACATAAACAAAAAGGAAGATTGTAAAAGGAAAATGGAAGATTGTAATAGAGTCAGGAGATTTTCAAATGATGATATAAGAAACTTTTTAGCACATTGTGGTTTCCACGATTGTTCTACTTATGTATGTAGGAAAGATGATACACTATTCTTTTCCCTGAAGGAAAGATTAGTAGGAAAAATCTGGGATACAGTACTCTGTTTATAAATAATGAAGGGAGGTAAAGATGAGCGGATTAACTTTAACGATAATTACAAGCTTCAAGTTTAAATTACGGGGAGAATGTAGGGAATGTATCCGTTCTTAAGAAGGTTTCTCTTGGAAACGGAGAACAGATTACCTACGTTTCAGACAAAGCTCTGAAATATGACATCAAAAGGAAAGGAAAGGAAGGAAAAAGCTGGAAATTGCTCGATAAGACACTTCAGGAATACATAAAAGGAAATATAAAAGACGGCAAATTTAATGTGGATAGTTTCGGTAGGCAGTTAATAAAGGAATATGAAGAATTTGACCTTTTCGGAGGACTGTTTACAAATTTAAAACTCGATAAGAAGGTTAAACTCAATTACGGGGATAGTGTCAAAAGAACTTCTCCTGTAAAGATTACATACGCTTTTTCTTTAGCTCCTTTTAAGGGAGATACGAATTTTCTAAACAACATAGACGCTTTTAACAGATACATAAAACATGTAGAGGAAAAGGGAGAACAGGTTATCGCTTACTCAGAAGAACACAGGTCTCACTACGTATATACCGTAACTGTTGACCTTGATAGAGTTGGTGTATGGGATGGCCAAGAGGAGGTATTTGATGAACTTACACCTCAAGAAAAAGCAAAAAGAGTGAAAGACCTTCTTGACATACTAATGAGACTTGATAGACAAATAAGGGGAAGATGGGAAAACCTTTCCCCTGTTTTTGTCATAGGCGGAATCTTCAAAACTAAACATCCGTTCTTTATGGATAGTGTTGATGCAAAACAGGTTTCGAAAGGTAAATTACTCCTGAATATAGAAAGACTTAAGGAAGCTATGGAGTTTGTCCCCAAAGAAGAAAGAGAAAATATAGTTTTAGGAATCCAATCGGGAGTATTTTTAAACGAGAAGGATATTAGAGAAGTTTTCGAAGCTTATTCAGTTGCAAAAGCATTTGAAAAAATAAAGGAAGAGGTTGATAAACACTATGGAACTTCTCAAATTTGAGTTATTTACAAAGTGTTCAACATTTAGAGTTCCCCTTTCCATAAAGGGAATAGAAACTTATCCCCTACCACCTTACTCAACCATAATCGGACTCTTATACACGGCTATAGGAAGAAAATGGAAAGATAAAAGATTCTCTATCTCCGTTCAGGGGAATTATGATTCAATCTTTAGGGATTACTTAAGGCTAAAAAAGTATAACCGTAAAGATAAAAAACTTGAAACTTTACCTCTACAAATTCCCAGACTTTACAACCTGAAATGTATTGTTCATATTCTTGAAGGATAAAGGATTCTTCACATTACCGATAAGAACATCTGTAAATTCCATATACGAAAGGGCTAAAAGAGTCTTCGGAGAGGAAAATGTAGGGCTTTTACACAGTACGGCATTAATTTACAGACTGAGTTTAGATGAAAGGGAAAGAAATTCTCTTGAGGAGATAGTAAACGATTACCATCTTACGAAAAACTTTGGGAAACCTATAATCGTATCTACCCCGGACCAGTTTTTTCCTTTCATTCTCAGACCTAAAGGTTTTGAAAAGTATATAGCGCTTCTATCATACTCAAGAGTTGTGCTTGACGAACTTCAGTTATTCGAACCGCATACTCTCGGATTTATAGTAAAAGCACTTCAAAAGATAAAAGAGTTCGGTGGGAAAGTGATGGTGATGAGTGCAACACTCCCGACCCTATGTGGAGAAGGATTTAGAATTTCTTGAGTATAAAAAGGGGATATTCTTAAAAGATGAAATTAGGCATAACTTAAGAATTGTAAAAGACTCAATACTTAACTTCGTAGACCAAATAAGGAAACTTTCAAGGTCAGGTAAAGTTCTTGTAATAACAAATACTATAAAGAGGGTACTTGAATTGAAATCTCTAATTCCGGAAGCTTTCGTAATTCACGGGCACTTTATACAAAAGCACAGAAGAGAAAGGGAAAAAGAAATACATAGTTTCTTTGAAACACCAGATGAAAGGGGAATATGGATTACCACACAGCTTGCGGAGGTATCCCTTGACTTAGATGCGGATTTCCTGATAACAGAACTTTCAACTGCAGATTCCTTAATCCAGAGAATGGGAAGGGTAAACAGGAAGGGATTAAAAGACACTAGAAATCCCAATGTGTTTATCTTAACCGAAGATTGTTCAGGGATAGGGAGTGTATACAGGAAAAAGATACACGATATAACCTTAAGTTTACTTAAGGAAGGGAAAATAACTGAGGAGGGAAAAATAGAGTTTGTAAGAAAGACTTACACAAGGGTTATTAAAGAAGACAGGGACTATATTGAAAAATACAAAAAGGCTAAGGATTACATAGATGACTTATGGAGCTTAAAGGAAAAATTCAACAAAGAAAGAGCTCAAAAGCTCTTCAGAGATATTCACTCCTATACTGTTATTCCTGAAGTTTTCAGAGAAGAGCTTAAGCCTCTTTTGGAAGCTTACACATCAGAAAAGGATACCCTTGAAAAGTATAAATTACTCGGAAAAATTCTTGATTATACTTTTACAATTCAGGTTTACAGGGCTAAAAATATTGAACCTGTGTACGGATTGAAAGGTGTTTACTGGATAAGTGGAAAATACAGTGAAGAGATAGGGTTCGGGTTCGGTGAAAGTGAAAGCAATATAATTTAATATCAGAAGTAAAACAAAAAAAAGAGTTGTATAAAAGTGTGAGGGGACTAAAAGAATTGAAAATAAAGGGAACTCAGGTTGCTTATTCAATAATCTGTAAGAGAAAGCTTTGGCTTTTTTTCAAAAGGAGTTGCTTTTGAATACACTTCCGACAGAGTTAGATTGGGAAAACTCATCGATGAGACTTCATTTAGGAATGAAGAAGAATTGAGAGATGATAGCGTTAGTATAGACTTCATTAGAAGTGGTGATGAGATTGCTGTTCACAAGATAAAGTTATCTTCCTATTTTGAAGAAGCTCATATACTGCAAGTAAAGTATTACATATACTATCTCAGAAACAAAGGTATGAATGTCTCTAAGGGAATACTTCACTATCCTAAGGCGAAAAAGATAGAAGAAGTAGAGTTCATCGAAGAGGACAAAACTATAATAGATAAGGCTTTGGATATTATAGAGAAAACTCTAAAGTATGGGCTTCCTCCGAAGGTTGAGAAAAAACCTTACTGCTTGAGGTGCGCTTATTATGAATTCTGCTATGGGTAGAGTTTACTACATACTTTCAGATGGGAAATTGTCAAGAAGGGAGAATACAGTTTACTTTGAAAACGGAA
>DQTK01000012.1 GCA_015662815.1 Aquifex aeolicus
AGTTCAGAGGAAAATTCTCCAGCAAGTTCAAAGGAAACAACTGGGAATATTCAATAAAGGTTATTGGAATCATCCCGAGTACAAATTACCACCTGAGGTAAACCTTTTGCTTTTCGCTCATTATCTGGATGCGCTTGACTGGCAAGCGAAGATAATTCAGATACACACAATATTTGGCGGAAAGAATCCACATCCTAACTTTGCCGTGGGAGGTATACCTTCTCCTATAAATCTTTCAAGTGATACGGCCATAAATATGGAAAAGTTAGGGAGAGTAAAAAGCCTTATAGACGAAATGCAAGAGTTTGTAGAAAAGGTTTACCTACCAGACCTCAAAGTTCTAGGACAGTTCTATAGAGATTGGTTTTTCACAGGAGAAAACTTGGGTAATTTCCTCGTTTTAGGAGAACCGGAATTGGATTCCTATAAGGAGGACAAATGGTTCATTCCGCCTACCTTTATAAAAAATAGAAATATTAATGATATAGAAGATGTAGACCTTAAGGAAATAAAAGAATATGTAACCCATAGCTGGTATAAATACTCCGTTGGAGATAATAAACCTTTACACCCTTGGGAGGGAGAAACAGAGCTTAACTACACAGGTCCTAAACCTCCTTATGAATTTTTAAATGTAAAAGGAAAATATTCTTGGCTCAAAGCTCCAAGGTATAAAGATTTCTCCGTTGAAGTAGGACCATTGGCGAGAATTGTAGCACTGTATGCAAGGAATCTTTACGGTGTAAGAGAAGAAATTGATGATATTTTGAAAGAACTTGACCTTCCCTTCGAAGCTATGTATTCGACTCTTGGAAGAACACTCGCGAGAGGCATCGATACAAAAATTTATGTAAATGCTATGAAATCTTGGTACTCAAAACTTCTCAATAATATCAAAAATGGTAATTATGAAGTCTTTAACGGAGAGAAGTGGGAACCCTCTACATGGAAGAGAGAAACAAAAGGAGTAGGCATAATGGAAGCTCCGAGAGGATCATTGTCCCATTGGGTAAATATAAAAGATGGAAAAATTACCAACTATCAAGCTGTTGTTCCAACCACTTGGAACGCCTCTCCTCGGGATGCCAGAGGAATTCCCTCAGCATATGAAGCTTCTCTTGAAGGACTTAAAATAAGCGATCCAGAACAACCTATAGAAATTTTAAGAACTATACATTCCTTTGACCCATGCCTTGCATGTGCAGTACACATTTATAACGATGAAAACCATGTGGAAATAGATATAGTGTAAGGCTTTCATCTTTTTTATCATTATTCGTTATGTTCGAATTCCATTTAATAGCCAAAGATGGAAAAGCCAGAAGAGGGAAAATTTATACTCCCCATGGAGTAATAGAAACTCCAGTTTTTATGCCCGTCGGTACCCAAGGAACGGTAAAAGCTATGCTACATAAACTCCTCGAAGAAATCGGAGCCCAAATTATACTCGGGAACACTTACCACCTTTTCCTAAGACCGGGAACAGAGATAATTGATAAAGCAGGAGGCTTACATAAATTTATCTCTTGGGATAAACCAATTTTGACCGATAGCGGAGGATATCAAGTATTTTCCCTTGCTAAGGGAAGATTTGGAAACAGAAAAGCAAAAGTAAAGATAACCGAGGAAGGTGTAGAATTTCAGGACCACTTACAAGGAGATACACACTTCTTTACTCCCGAAAAAGTAGTTGAAATACAAGAGATTTTTGGTTCGGATATTATAATGCCTCTGGACGAATGTGTAGAGTATCCCACCACAAAAGAATACGCCAAACAAGCCCTTGAAAGAACAATAAGATGGCTTGATAGAAGTATAAGTGCTAAAAAAAGAGAAAATCAGGTTTTATTCGGTATAGTTCAAGGAGCTTTTTGGGAAGATTTGAGAAAAGAAGCGGTTCAAAAGACACTACAATTCGATGAATTTCTATTTGGTTACTCAATAGGGGGTCTTTCCGTAGGAGAACCTAAAGAAGTTATGTACGAGATGACAGAAGTAGTTTGCAATTTACTTCCCGAAAATAAACCGCGCTATTTGATGGGTGTAGGTAAACCTGAAGATATATTGGAAGCAGTAGAAAGAGGTGTTGATATGTTCGATTGTGTAGTCCCGACAAGAAATGCACGAACGGGAACGCTATACACATCGCAGGGAGTTATAGATATAAGGCATGCAAAATGGAAGGAGGACTTTTCGACTCTAGACCCCGAATGCGATTGTTATACATGTAGGAACTTTTCTAAGGCATATCTGAGACATCTTTTTACAGCCGAAGAAATCTCAGCCTATGTTTTAAACACCATTCACAACCTCAGATTTTACTTAAAGATGATGGAGGAGGTAAGAAAAGCTATAGAAGAAGGAAATTTCAAGATTTTGAAAGAAAAATACTTAGAAAAGGTTAAGAGAAAACTTTAACTCCTGTATTCATAGCTTTTAAAATCTTTACCTGTGCACTATGGCCGGAAGCATTTTCCACGATTTCCTTAATCCTTTCACCTATATCTTCCCCATTTTCTAGTACAATTGAACATATAGTAGGACCTGCTCCGCTTAAGAAAGTGGCTAAGGCTCCCTTTTTATAGGATTCCTCTATTGCTTTACCCAGTCCGGGAACGAGTTCTTCCCTGTAAATTTGGTGGATTTTGTCCTTTACAGCTTCCCTTAAAAGTTCATAATCCCTCGTAAGAAGTGCTGATACAAAAAGTGCACTCCTCTGAACATTGAAAATTGTATCTTTTAATTTTATTGCACCGGGCAATACTCTTCTGGCTTCGGAAGTTGGAACTTTGTAGTCGGGAATTACAAACACAAGTTTCAACTCCTCTGGAAAATCTAACTTTTTAAAAAGAACTCCTGTTTCACTTGTTGCACATACCGTGAAACCTCCTACTAATGCAGGGATTATATTGTCCGGATGTGGTTCAAATTCAAAAGCTATCTCAATTTTATCTTCCAAAGATATTCTCTTATTGAAAAGTGCTAAAGTTCCTTCAATAGCTCCCACTATAGCCGTTGCCGAAGACCCTAGTCCTCTTGCGGGAGGAATATTATTTTCCTGTAGCAACTTTATCGGTTTTGGAACTTCTCCTATTTTTTCACATACTCTCTTATAAACCTTAATAAATAAGTTATTTTCATTCTCTGGAATTCCTGATTTGTACCCACTAACCTCTACAGTGAATTCTTCTGAAAATTCCACAAAAAAAATATTTGAGAGATGAAGGGATAACCCAAAAGTATCGAATCCACTACCGAAATTGGTCGTAGTTGCAGGCACTTCAATTTTAATCATTAAGTACTATTCTAAATGTTTATTAACCCTCCATCTCGTTTACAGTTGCTCCGTCAAACATTCCCTCCTAAAGAGCAACTTGGACTAAGGAAA
>DQTK01000024.1 GCA_015662815.1 Aquifex aeolicus
ACTGAAAAATGCAAGCTTGAAGCTACCAAACAGATATATTTCAACTTCTGCAAACGCTCTTCTACTGGTTAAACAACTTTGTTACGTTTTCAAACACTCTTTTTGCTTCTTCGTACTTTCTTAAGAGTTTTTCTCCTTTTTCGGTAAGCTTAGAGCCTTTACCCCTTTTCCTGATAACCACCTTATAGCCTAACCTGCTTTCCATGGCCTTTAAGTGTTCTAAAGTTTTTTTGTAGGATATTCCCAGTCTTTTAGAGGTCTCCTTTAAAGAACCTTTTTCCCTTATTCCTTTTAGAATTCTATACTTCAAATCTGTAAGAACAGGCTCTCCATCTTTTTCGAACCAAATTTTATAGTTTATCTTCATCACTGCTTCCGCTCCCCGAAGAGCAAAGTACCTATACGCACAATTGTAGCTCCTTCTTCTATAGCAACTTCAAAATCGTTGGACATACCCATTGAAAGATGCGGTAAGGATACTTTGTACTCCTGCCAAAGCTCATCCCTCAGTTTTCTGAGTTTCTCAAAGTAGGGTCTTACTTTTTCAGGGTTATCAAAATATGGAGGTATAGTCATTAAACCCATAACTTTTACATTCGTAAGTTCAAGAGTGTACTCGAAAAGTTCCTTTAGATTTTCCGGTTCGACACCTCCTTTCGTTTCTTCACCTCCTACGTTCACTTCTATAAGAACCTCTTGAATTATATTATTCCTTAAAGCTCTTTTTTGTATCTCATCCGCTAAATTTTTTCTATCCAGAGAGTGAATTAACACCACTTTATTCATTAAATACTTTACTTTATTCGTCTGAAGCCTTCCTATAAAATGCCATTCGATATCTAAATCTTTAAGATTTTCTAATTTTTTCAAGAATTCCTGAACCCTGTTTTCACCGTAAACCCTTAAACCACAATTGTAGAATTCCCTTATCACCTCGGGAGAAACAGTTTTAGAAGCCCCGAGTAATTTTGCACATTTACTACCTCTTGACGCTCTTTCACAGGCTTTTTCGATTCTTTCGAGGATTTCTTCCAGTCTTTTACAAACGCTCATAGGAAATATTATGTGTAGAATGAATTCCTATGAGAAGGCTTATAGCGGCAAACTGGAAAATGAATAAAACCGTAAAGGAAACCGAAGAGTACATTAAAAAGTTCTTAAAATTTGTCGAACACCCAGAAAGTAGGGAAATCCTAATATGCCCGCCTTTCACTTCCCTTTACGTTGCAAGTCAGCTACTTCAGGGAACAGGAGTAAAACTCGGAGCCCAAAATTGTCACTATGAGAAGGGGGGAGCTTATACCGGAGAAATATCAATACCAATGCTTCAAGAGTTAGGTTGTGAGTATGTAATAGTAGGTCACTCCGAAAGAAGACATATATTCGGAGAAACCGATGAGCTAATTCACAAAAAGATTGTAGCCTGCCTTGAAATGGGAATGAGACCCATACTTTGTGTTGGGGAAAAAAGGGAAGAAAGGGAAGCAAGAATGACCTTTAAAGTTATAGAAACCCAGATAAAACTTGCGCTCGCCGGAGTGGAAGAACATATAGATAAAATAGACATAGCTTACGAACCTGTTTGGGCAATAGGAACAGGTACTCCCGCAACACCCGAAAACGCCGTAGAAGTACATACCTTTATAAGAAATCTCTTGAATGAACTCAACCCTAACAATGAAGGGAAAACGAGAATTCTCTATGGAGGAAGTGTCAAACCTGATAACGCGAAAGAATTTATGAAATATGATGCCATAGGCGGACTTCTGGTGGGAACTGCCAGTCTAGATCCTGAATCCTTTTCTAAGATTGTGTATTCCTTTTAGAGTGAGGAATACCAATAGAATTATCGGTATAAGCGATAGATTTGCCGGCTGGTTTGCCTTTTGAGTAAGTATTTTGGGAAAAAGAACTATACCCCATAAGGATATAACGACAAAAATAAATGGTAAAACTACTTTCTTGAGTTCCCTAAACCTAAAGTAAAGGTATAGGGTAAATAAGGAAATAAAGAAGGGCAAGAGTGAAAATAGAATTCTAAATATCAGCTCTCCGAGGTATATATCTGCATTTAGTCCCAACTTTTTACTCTTTGCGGATAATTCTAATAAGTCTTCCAGCGATAAAAAGTCTATCTTCTCAGCGAACAACTGAACATCTTTGAGGGTAAGACCGAGCTCTATCATTTTGTTGTAAAGAAGTTTTCTCTTTCCTTCAAAGAAATTGTAAGATTCTCCATTTATCGTAAACAGATTATCACCTTCCCATTTTCCCGTAAAAACTTTGAGTATTTCCACCGGCTTTAAAGAAGATTTATTTACCTTTATTGCGTAGAGATTGAAAAGGGTTCCATCAGAAAGATTTAAATTTTCTATATAGTAGTAGCTTTTGAAGTCTTTTTCTTCCTTTAAAAACCAGAAATTCTTTACTACTCCGCCAATTATTTGCTTCTTTTTAAAAGTTTTTTCTATGTACCACAAATTACCTGTAAGCTTCGGGAATAAAAATTGATTTCCCAGTATAAAAATAAAGGAGAGAAAAAGAGAGAAGGTAAGCAGAGGTGCGGAAAACCTCAAAGGTGATATCATAAAGCTCTGGAGTGTAAGGTCTATTTTCCTTTCAAAAATTCTCTTTAAGAAAAGGATTATAGCTATTGATAGGACGATAAAGGAGAGATAATAAAAGCCTAAGGGTAGCAGATTGAAAAAATACTCGAGAGCTATTTTAAAGTTTTTTTCCCTGAAACCCAGGAGAAAGTCAAGTAAAGCGTATGTAGAAACGAGAACCACACTTACAAAACTTACCGCAGTAAATACTGTAAGAAAGTTAAGGAGAATATATCTGTCGAAAAGCATATAAAGAAGATACTACCAGAAAGGATATCTGTATCTAGATTTGGCAAATTTGCCTTTCGAAATTATTCTTATTCCGATAGAGTTAAGAAAATCTATAAATTCCCTGTATCGCCATATTCTATCATCGCAAATAACAATAGTTCCTCTATCGGATTTCTGTCTTACTAACCTTCCCACTCCCTGTCTAAACCTTATATAGGCTTTTCTCCTTTGGTATAAAAATGGGTCTTCTCCTCGCTCCTTTAGAAACTTTATCCTGTGGTAAGTTAAAGGGTCCTTAGGATTTTCAAAGGGTAGTTTTGATATCAAGATACCTTTATCTCCCTTAACGTCTACACCTGTCCATAAGCTATCCAGTCCTATCAGAACCTTTATGTGGCCGTTTCTCAAGTAGTCTATCAACTTTGTAAGGCTATCTTTTCCCTGAATACCGACCTCTTCCTCCTCATCAAAGAGTTTTAAGTGTTCTTTATTAGTAAGGAGAACTAATACTTTATCGTATTGGGAACGGAGGATGTAATAGCTGTTTAGGAGTTTTTCTTTCCAGTCTTCCCTTTTGGGGTTTGTGTTCTCAATTATTACTGTGGAACGCGTATAGTCATAGTTATGATCGAGTTTGTGGTATTCTCCTACAATTCCCGTAGTAAGGTAGATATCTTCGGGTTCAATGGTAGCGGAAGTAAGAACTACCCCTTTATAATCTTCAGGTTCCACAATACCCTGTGGAAATATATAAAAGGCTTCTAATCTGTAATTGTGCCCGTTTAACTTTTTGCTCCAAGTTCTGCTTATCTGAAAGCCTATACCCTCTTCTTCCCTGTCCGCAAGTCCTATAAAAGCCTTAAGCTTATTTAATTTTCTCTTGTAAAAATCAAGCTTCTTAATTAAGTCTATTAAATCCCTCTCCTCCGCGGTAGCTTCCTCATAACCTGCATTTAAATTTTCTACAAACTCCTCCTCAAATAACAAAGTACTGGCTATGTAGTCCTTAAAGGTGAAGCTTACCATTAACCTGTTTTCTGCAAAGTCTCTTACTTCCTTTTCTATCTTTTCACGGAGCTTATTGACACTTATCTTCAGTGGTTCGTAGAGGAGTTCCCTCATTTGAGGTATATATTCTTTTAAATTCTCTAAAGGTATTTCCCTATCTTCTTCCGAAAAAAGCTCTTCAAAGTTCTTTATAAAGAATTCCTCAGCGGGAAGGTAAACACTTTCCCCTAAGAGTTTTTCTAATCCCCTTTGAACATCTTTAAGCCAGTATAGGGATATACCGAAGGTAGTGGCAAGGGTAAGGTATCGGTCAAGTTCATGGGCTTCGTCTATTATAAGAATGCGCTCCTTTGTATCAAAATCTTTGAGAGCTAAGAGGGAATGATTAATAACAAGGATATCAGCACTCGCTTCGCGTTTTTTTATCCTGCTCCAGTAATAACATTGGCTAAAATACGGGCAGGTTTGCCTGTAAGCGTATGTGCAGTAATCTTCGTCCACGTTAATTTTCGTAAGGCTTTCCATGGAAATACCGGTGAGGGTTAAATCCCCGTCCCATTCAGTTTCCATAAGAGTTTCTATTTCTAATCTATCTGTAGCTTCGATCTCTTCTTTGAAGAATCTATCAAGACAGAGGTAGTTTCCTTTACCTTTAATTACGGCGTAGTTAACTTTTTTACCTGTAAGAATTTTCCAATGGCTTGAGAGGAATTCTATATCCCTCTTCAGTTGGTCTTGAAGGATTTTAGTCCCTGTTGAAACTATGGCTTTTTGCTGTCCTACAATTATCGGAATCAGATAAGCAAAAGTTTTACCTGTTCCCGTCGGAGCTTCTACAAGCTTTACTCCGCCATTTTGTACCGTTTCATCAACGATGGATATCATATCCCTCTGGGATTTCCTTTCCTCAAATCCCTTCCTAATTAAGTATTGATAAAAATCCAAAGGAGTCATTTAAGAAAAAAATATAGGAACTTAAAAATTCCTTTACTATTTCTATACCGCTACTGGTTCCTATTCTGTCCGCTCCCGCTTCTATCATGGCAAGAGCAGTCCTTAAATCCTTGATTCCGCCCGAGGCTTTTACCTTTACGAAACTCTCTACTTCCTTTTCGGTAAAAAAAGTTTCAGGATAGCGTTATCTATAAAATTCCTTATATCCATCTTCATTTGATTAAAACGAGAAAAGAATCTCCTTTGTAATTTTCTGCCGGCATACCTATATCGTAATCCCCGAAGACGTAATGAACAATTACGGGAAAAGGATAATCCTTTAACTTCACAATACCCTTTGCCCTTATTACTTCTCTGGGTAGGGATTTTAAGAAGTTTACGAGTTCTTCTTCCGTGAGCTCTTTCTCAAAATGAATAATTTCCCCCTTTCTATTTTCATGGGAATGAATATGAATCCTTTCTTTAAGGTCTACAGGTGTTCCCGTTCCTTTAAATACTTCCGCCGGAACTTTTCCGTAAACCGCTCTGTAAATTTTATAAAAACCTTCCTTTTGTTCGGGGAAAAAGAGGTTTACTACTTTATACCTGTCTTTGATATTTTTTACCTCTTCCTCTACCTTAACTATATGTTTCTCATCCACCATATCTATCTTATTGAGAACCACTATATTTGCTGTTGCAAGTTGATACTTTGCAGTTTCGTCGTCTTTATACTTAAAGAAATTTTTTGTATCTACGACGCATATAACGCCTTCTACAAACAATCCGAGAGTCTTTAGACTGAAAACTATAGGGAAAGGTTCCGCAGTTCCTGAAGTTTCAACTATAAGCACTTCGGGATTATAATCTTGAATGAGCTTTTGAACTGAACTTTCAAATTCAGTACTCAGTTTACAACATATACAACCTTCCGAGAGTTCTACAACTTCCGAATAAACGTTCTGCAAAATTTCCCCGTCTACACCTACTTCACCGAATTCGTTTACAATTATTGCAACCTTTCTGTCTTTAAGGTGTTCTTTTACAGAATTTATTATTAAACTAGTCTTACCGCTTCCTAAAAAACCCGTTATCACAAAAGAGGAAATCATAGTTTTAAAGTTATAGACTTAAAGAAAGATTTACCGACCTGCTTTCCTCATATTTCTCAGATGCTCTACGTAAGTTCTGGAAAAGTAATGTCTTCGTCCGTATCTGTCTGCAACAAAATAAAAGTAGTCAACATCTGCGGGATAAAGTGCGGCTTTTAGGGAAGCAAGCCCAGGATTGGATATGGGTCCGGGAGGAAGTCCGTAGTACATATAGGTATTGTACGGGTCGTCGAGTTTATAAAATTTTTTTAACAGTTTTCCCTTCCAGAAACCATTCCTTTTTGCAACGTATATGACCGTAGGGTCTATTTGTAGTTTCATCCCTCTTTTTAAACGGTTGTAAATTACAGCTGCTATTAACGGTTTTTCCTTATCTAGGAAGGTCTCCTTTTCTATCATAGAGGCTACAATTACCCAGGTCTCCAATGAGAGATTTTTCTTTTTTAACTCTCTTCTCATTTCTTGGGTTTTGGAAAGGAAGTTTTTATACATAACATCTATTACCTTCAGAGGATGGGTATTTCTTGAAAAATAGTAGGTATCAGGAAACAGGAAACCTTCCATAGAGGGTACGTTCAAATTATATTTCTCGGCTACCTTTTCCGATAGTGCGTATCTTAAGAAATCTTCTCCATTACATATATTGTTTCTCTCCAGATTCTCGGCTATTTCAAAAAGGTCATCACCTTCCTTTACGGTAATTTTGTAAAGTTTAGTTTTACCTTCTTCGAGGACTTTATACACATCGTAAATGCTCAGGAAACCTTTAAACTCATATTCCCCCGCTTCCAGTTTACCCCTTTTAAATGCGTGAAGGATGAGAAAGTAATATTTTGAACTTATAATTCCCTCATTTTCCAATTTTTTTGCAACATCGGGAACCGGAGTACCGTATTTAATCTCAACCACTTTAGGTTCTATATATATTGGTTTTACAATTTCATAAGCCACATACCCTATAGCACCAAGTACTACAAGCAGATAGAAGAAAGAAAAAAGGACTTTTTTCAATCAACCTCCTCCTCTAAAGCCCTATTAACGGCTTCTTCTATATTAATTTCACTCCCCCTTTTACCGGCAAGAACGAAAAATTCTTCGTTTCCCTTAGTTCCCTTCGGTCTTGCCTTTGTAATCCCGAAAATCTTAAATCCTTCATCCCTCAGGAAATTTATCACTTTTTCGAGAGCTTCCCTTTTATGTTCTATTTCCTTCACTATACCTTTTTTAACTTTCCTTGGACACAGTTCAAACTGAGGCTTTACGAGAATCAGAAGCAAACCCTCCTCCTTCAGAAAAGGGAATACGGAAGGAAGCACTTTTGTAGACGAAATGAACGAAACATCACAGGTTATTATATCTACCTTCTCCGGAATGTATTTGTTTGTCAGCTCTCTTGCATCCGTTTCTTCGTAGAGTATTACTCTCGGGTCATATCTGAGTTTATAGTCCATCTGTCCCTTGCCTACATCTACAGCGTAAACTTTTTGAACGCCGTATTTTAACATGCAATCTGTAAAGCCACCTGTGGAGGACCCCACATCAAGAGCTATTTTCCCTTTTAAATCAAGATTAAACTTTTTTATCGCCCACTCTAATTTTTCTCCTCCCCTCGATACATACCTGGGTAGCTCCTTTACTTCTACTCTTTCGTCTCCTTTCAACTTATAGCCGGGTTTATCTATAACCCTTCCGTTTACGAGAACTTGCCCTGCCATTATGACCGCCTGTGCCTTTTCACGGGAAGGAACCAGTCCCATTTTGGTTAGGTATTTATCAAGTCTCATAAAAATTTAAAATAGTTTCCCCTCATTCTATGTTCGCAGCTTGTTGTTTGATTTTATCTATCTCACTTTTTACCTCAACCGTGTACTCGGAAAAATCCGGAATCTTATTTCCGAGCGTGGTTATTTCTCTATGCATTTCTTGGGCAAGAAACTCTAACTTTTTACCTACTTCTCCATCGGTCTCAAGGAGATTCTTAAACCTCTCTATATGGGTTTTCAACCTTTGGACTTCTTCATTTACATCGTATTTTTCCAGAAGAAACATGAGTTCGTTCAGAACCATGGGATGTTCTTCCAAAAGGTTTAAAGTGTTAGCCCTCTCGAGTATTTTATTTTTAATTTTTTCCTTTACAAGTTCCTTATTTTTATCCAGAATATTTAAAATTTTTTCAATTTTATTTACCCTTCCTTGCAAATCTTTTTTAAGTGCTTCTCCTTCTTTTCTTCGGCTTTCTATTAAGTCGTCCAAGGCTTTCCTCAAAGCTTCTAGAACGAGCCTTCTTAGTTCTTCATCTATTTCGATTTCCGTTTTTTCCGAATATCTCCAGGCGTAATCTAAAACTTTATCGTCGGAAGGCTGAAGATTTAACTCTTTTAAAAGCTCTTTAAGCATTTTAACATTAGATTTTAGCTTTTCAACATCCACCGGCGGTTTTACAAACTTTTGTTCTATGTCAATAAAAACTGTTACACTTCCCCTTTTCAATTTCCTCTTAATCTCATTCTTAATTTCCAGTTCTATAGGAATAAGAAAG
>DQTK01000101.1 GCA_015662815.1 Aquifex aeolicus
ACGGGCATAGCAAGGAGTAAAGTCATTTCAAGGGCTCTCTGTCCGAGAGAAACGATTAAGTCTTGCTCCATAGGGAATATAATAATTCAAGTAATGAAAATAAAAGATTTCCTCCAAGAAAACAAAATATCAATAGGAGACAATTCTATATTTCTCCTTGAAAAGCTAGGATTTAGAGAAGAAAAGCTTATAAAGTTTCTTGAGAAGGAAATCGGTGAAAGCGCAAAAATGTCCAAGTCTAAAGCAAATGTAGTAGACCCAGAAGAAGCTGTTGAGAAGTACGGAGCTGATACGGTAAGACTGTATATACTGTTTGCCGCACCCCCGGAACAAGATTTTGAATGGACAGATGAAGGTATTCAAGGGGCGTATAGATTTCTTCAAAGATACTGGAACTTTGTGAATACTTATCTCGAAAAAATAAAAGACCTATCCTATACCAGAGAAGAACTGAGAAATGTAAGCGGAAAAGCAAAGGAAGTGAGAAGAGAAATTCATCAAACGATAATAGATTACAGAAGAGATTTTGAAGAAAGATATCAATTCAATACCGCCGTAGCAAGAATAATGAAATTGCTAAATACGCTTCAAAAGTTTAAACCCGAAACAGAACTGGAATACAAAGTGTTAAAAGAAGGAATAGAGGTTATAACACTGCTCCTTTCTCCCATAACCCCCCATATAGCCGAGGAGATTTGGGAAATTCTTGGAAATAAAGGCTTTATAGCAAATCAACCTATACCTGAACCCGACGAAGAAGCTGTAAAACTTGAAGAAGTGGAAATTCCCGTTCAGGTAAATGGAAAGGTTAGAGCTAAAATAAAGATTCCCGCATACGCAGACGAGGAAACTGTGAAATCAATAGCTCTATCTGATGAAAAAATAAAAAAGTGGACTCAAGATAAAGAAATTAAAAAGTTCATTTATATCAAGGGAAGACTGGTCAACATAGTGGTTTAGTGAGAAACATCCTACATATCGGTTTTTTATTCCTTATATATTATTTCCATGGAAGTAATAGTTACCGACAAATTGGAAAAACTTAAAAAAGCTTTAGGTGAAAATAAAGTAAAGGATTCCATAGTAGAAAGAAAACTTTATTCTTACGATGCAACTCCTATTCCTATAGAAAGGAAGATTCCTTCCGCAGTGGTTTTTCCGGAAAACAAGGAAGACGTAAAGAAGCTGGTTGAAGTTTGTTATGAAGAGAATATTCCTATATTTCCAAGAGGTGCAGGTTCCGGACTTACGGGAGGAGCTGTTCCCACTAGAGAGGAAGGTATAGTGGTTTCCTTTGAGAGAATGGATAAGTTCACAGTAGATGTTGATAATGCAACCGCTACGGTTCAACCGGGAGTTATAACCTATCAGTTTCAAGAATATGTTGAAAAACTAGGACTGTTTTATCCACCCGACCCCTCTTCATTTAAATATTCCACCATTGGTGGAAATGTTGCTGAAAATGCAGGAGGACCGAGATGTCTCAAATACGGAGTTACGCGTGAATACGTTCTAGGACTGGAAACCGTAATAAAGGAAGGAAAGGTTATAAGAACGGGTAGTCCTGTTCTTAAAGATGTTGCAGGATACGATATTACTAAACTTTTAGTTGGTTCTGAAGGAACACTAGGACTGTTTACCGAAATAACTCTCAAGCTTATACCTAAACCCAAAACACGAATGACAGCCCTTGCTATTTTTGATAGTCTTGAGACAGTTGGTAAAGCTGTTAGCAAAATACTTACATCCGGAATTTTTCCATCGGCATTGGAATTTATGGACAGAGATGCTATAAGAGCTGTGGAAGACTTTAAACCCGTAGGACTCCCAAGGGATGCCGAAGCTTTACTCCTTATAGAAGTAGATGGACATCCAAATGCTGTTAAGGAAGAAATAGCAGAAGTGGAAAGAATACTTCAAGAGTTGGGAGCTAAGGTTCAAGTTGCAAAGAGAGAAGAAGAGGCTCAAAAACTTTGGACAGCTCGTAAAAACTTAGGTCCAGCTCTTGGAAATCTCAAAACGGGAAAGATAAATGAGGATATAGTCTTTCCCAGAATATACCTACCGGAAGCTCTGCCTAAACTCAGGGAAATAGCGAAAAAGTACGGACTTCTTATGGTAGTTTTTGGCCACATAGGTGATGGAAATCTCCACGTAAATTTCCTTTACGACAAATCAAATAGGGAGGAAGAAGAAAAGGCGGAAAGAGCAGTGGATGAAGTATTTGAACTTGCTCTAAGTTATCACGGCTCAATTACCGGAGAGCATGGAGTAGGGCTTACTAAAAAGAAATTCCTGAAGTGGCAGTTTGGAGAAACTGGTTATGAAATTTTAAAAGGAATTAAAAAACTGTTTGACCCCAAAAATCTTTTCAATCCCGGCAAAGTTATAGAGTTTTAATCTTCCTTTCCCTTCAAAACTTTTTAAAACTTTGTTTTAATATTTTCAACAATTATTTTAGATTTGCAAAATAATCCACAAAATATATTAAATTCTAGAAAAAGCTTTTAGGAGGAGTAAATATGACAAAAAAACTCGTAGATATGCTCGAAAATAGTGATTTATTTGATGAAATTACCTGTTTAGAGGGGAATGATTTCTGTAATGGTTTTGTTGAACTAAAATCTTTATCAAATCTTGAGGATGAATACTAAAGCTTGAAAGACTCTTACGTAGATTTTTCTGACGTGAAATATTAGTCAATGTTATCAAAGAATATAAATAGCTCTACAAATTTAAATATTCTCATAATAAACATTGGGAAAAACAAAAGAGTCTGATTCAATTTTATCAACCCCTGTAAAACTTTAGTTTATTTTAAAATAACCTTTTATGAGAAAGCAGACAATAGAACTCCTTTTGATAATCTTTACCGTTTTAATAGTAAGAAAATTCATAGCCCAAGCGTATAATATACCTTCTGCATCTATGGAGCCCACCCTTCTTATAGGTGATTTTATCCTCGTAAACAAACTTATATACTCTTTTTCCGAACCAATGAGGGGAGATATGATAGTTTTTAAATATCCGAAAAATCCTGATATAGATTTCATTAAAAGGATTATTGCAAAAGGCGGAGATACGGTTGAATTTTTCCAAATTTATGACGAAAAAAATGGAATTTTAGCTTATAAGGTTGCGGTTAACGATAAAATTTACGAATTGAAGTATTTAGGTGAAGAGGTTTTATCAAAAGGAAGGTGCTACAAATATCAAGAAACTATCTACAGGGAAGACGGTGAAATTATTAAACACAACATATGTTTCAAAAACACCCTGTTTAAAATTTCGGGAATGACATACAGTGCAATCAGTGAAGATTTTTGTCTAAGATACAATGAAGATGGCCTATGTACGAGATTTATAGTCCCTGAAGGCTATTACTTCGTCATGGGGGATAATAGGGACAACAGCCAAGATAGTCGCTTCTGGGGATTTGTGCCAAGAGAGAATATAATAGGAAAGGCTTTTGTAATTTACTATTCTGGGAAAGTGCCTTCTCTTACACCTGAAGAGGTAAATCCTTTAATAGTTGTAAGGCAGATTGTATACGCGCTTCTGAACCCTAGATTTTCAAGAATCGGAATGTCTTTAATAGATAAATGATGGACCTGAGAATCGGTTTGGGTTTTGATTCCCACGAATTCGAAGCGGGGAAAAAATTAATTCTGGGTGGTGTAGAAATAAAGTATGAGTATGGACTCAAAGGACATTCGGACGGTGATGCCCTGCTCCACGCTATAACCGATGCAATCCTCGGTGCCATCGGGGAAAAAGACATAGGGGAGATTTTCAAAGACACGGACCCGAGGTGGAAAAACGCTCCTTCCAGTATCTTTCTAAAAGAAGCTTTAGAACTGATGAAAGACAAAGGTTTTAAGATTGTAAACCTTGATTGTACAATAATAGTGGACAAGCCAAAGATAGCTCCCTATAAGGATGAAATTAAGAAAAACCTTTCGCAATTTATAGGTATAAGCAAAGATAGGATTTCCATTAAAGGAAAACGCAGGGAAGGCTTTTGTAAGGATAACGGACTCATTTGTATGTGTGTTGTTTTGCTCGTTAAGTGATATCAAATTGGTTCCTTCTAATATACTTAATTTCTATAAGTAAGGAGGTTAAAGAAATGGGTGTTACTCTCATGCAACGACCTGACAATGTATATGACGTAATCATAATAGGGGCAGGCCCCGCAGGAACTACAGCGGGCATTTACACAGCAAGAGCCGGGTGGAAAACTCTGATTTTATATAGAGCGGAAGCTGATGGAGCCTTAGGAGTAACCCAGAAAATAGAAAACTATCCGGGTGTTCCCGGTCCTCTTTCGGGTTATGAGCTCTTGAAAATTATGAGAGAACAGGCAAAAAGCTTCGGAGTCGAATTCGTAAGGGGAAAAGTAATAGCTACTGATTTAAAAAGCGAACCTAAGAAAGTTTACACAATAGATGGAAGAGAGTTCAGGGGTAAAACGATTATCGTAGCTTCGGGTGCTATGGAAAGAGCTAACAAGTTCAAGGGAGAAGAAGAATTCTTAGGTAAAGGAGTATCCTACTGCGGTGTATGTGATGCAGCATTTTTTAAAGATCAACCCGTTGCAGTAATAGGAGATGACGACTACGCTATAGAGGAAGCGGAGTTTATCGCGAGATTTGCCAGTAAGGTTTCCTTTGTAGTTCCCGGTAGTAAGATAAAGGCTCCACCTGAAGTTATTGAACATTTTCAAAATCTCCAGAATGTTGAAATACTGTTAAGACACAGACCTATAGAGATTACAGGAGATCAAGTTGTTAAAGGAGTTAAGCTCAAAGATTTGGAAAATAAAGAAGAAAAACTCTTAGAAGTAAACGGTGTATTTATTTTCCTCGGAGGGACAAAACCGTCAGTAGATTTTCTTATGGGACAAGTTGAGATGATAGAAGGAGACTGTATAGTGGTAAACGAAGAGATGATGACATCGGTACCCGGTGTATTTGCCGCAGGAGATGTTTTATGTAATGAGGTAAAACAAGCTGTAGTTGCAGCAGCTATGGGATGTAAAGCTGCCCTTGCTGTGGATAAATTCCTCAGTGGTAAAAAGAAGATAGTTCCACAGTGGTAAAAGATTCATCTACCTTCTGACATTCAAGCTTTCCTTATCCTTTCCACCTTACTTTTCCTCTCTCGAGGACTCTCATAGAAAGACTGGTCAGTTCCATTCAGGTGTTGGGATTTATAGACCCTATAATGGTTGTACCCGATGAAGAAGGGAAATATTACGAGGTAATCGACGGTCAGCACAGATTAGAAGCCGCTAAGATAGTGGGTTTAGAGAGAATCCCGGCTTTTGTCTTACCGAAGGAACTGAGAAACTATATCCTCGGCTTTAATATAGAAAAAGTTGCGGGAAAATAGGGCAAGGAAGCTTGAAGAGGTAAAAACCGTCCTTAACAAAAAAGCTAAAGAATTGGGAATCGCAAGGGAATTCTTATGGGAAATAGACTAATCATTTGCTCCGCTACCGTAAGCACATAAATCTCTTATTACACATTTATCACACTGAGGACTTTGCGCCTTGCAGATAGTTTTACCGTGAGCAAGGAGAAGAAGAGAAAACTTCGTCCAAAACTCCTTGGGAATTATATCCATAAGTTCCCTTTCCATTTTGTCAGGATTTCTTTGTTTACTAAGACTTATCCTCTGGGCTACTCTGTGAACATGGCGGTCTACTATTATTGCTGGAAGATTGTAAGCACCACCTATAACCATATTTGCCGTCTTTCTTCCCACTCCCGGAAGCTTAACTAATTCATCAACAGTTTTAGGAACATCTCCTCTGTACAACTCCATTAACTTCCCACAGCACTCCTTTAGTAGTTTTGCCTTTCTACGGTAAAAGTTTATACGTTTCAAATCGTTCTGAAATCCTTCGAGATTAGCATCGGCTATATCCTTAGGGGTCTTATACTTCTTGAAAAATTCCTTAGCAACCTTATTAACTACTTTATCGCTTTCTTGAGCCGCAAGTATGGCCATAACAAGGAGCTGAAAGGCATTTTCATACTCCAGCTCTAAACGCGGGTTTGGGTATATTTTTTCTAATCTTTGTATTATTTCTATTACCTTTTTTCTAATTCTTTCAAGGTTTCCACTACTTTCGCTACGTGTCCCTTTGCCCTTACGTTTCGCCATTCTTTAATAATTCTACCCTTTTCATCTATTATAAAAGTGGAACGAATTATCCCCTTAGTTACCTTCCCGTAAGCTTTTTTTTCTCCATAGGCGCCAAATAACTGAGCAATCTTCTTATCGGGGTCTGACAGGAGGATAAAATTAAGCCTATGTTTTTCCTTGAACTTTTTATGGGAATTCACACTATCAGGGCTTATTCCTATAACTACATATCCCATTTCCTTGAGAATACTTAAATTATCTCTAAAATCGCAAGCTTCTTGAGTGCATCCGGGAGTATTATCTTTGGGATAAAAATAAAGAACTATCTTTTTCCCTTCAAATTCACGAATGCATATTTCCCTTTCATTTCCTTTTTCATCTATTCCCTGAAGACAGAAACCGGGAATAATCTCTCCCTCTTTTAGCATAATGTGAATATTCTAAACTAATTTATAGCCATGAAGTTTTCCGCAGAGGCAAAACTCGGATTTTTTGTATTTACGGTAGCTTTGGCTTTCGCATTTCTGGTGATTACCTTCGGAGAAATACCGCTATTTAAGCCCAAAACAAAGGAATACATAGTCTATTTCCAAGATGTTGCAGGGCTTTCAAAAGGTGCAGAAGTAAGAGTAGCCGGAGTAAGAGCGGGAAAAGTAAAAGATGTTATTCTGGAGCAGGGTAGGGTAAAAGTAGTATTTGAAATAAGAGAGGATATAAAAATCTATAGAGATACAAAAGCCTCCATAGGTACTCTAGGATTGATGGGAGACAAATACTTGTCCCTAAACCCCGGAAATCCTGAATCGGGAGAACTTCCTCCGGGACAGGTTATTAGGAAAACGGAGGTAGTAGGCGACACGGACAGACTTATAACTGAACTCACGAAAACCGCCCAAGAATTTAAAAATGTAGCCTACAATTTAAACGCTATACTGGAAGAAAACAGAAGAAATCTAAGAGAGACCATAGCTAATCTTAATCTTCTCATAGTTACACTCAAAGAAATAACTATTCAGAATAAGGAAAGCATAAATTTAGCTCTTAGAAACCTTCGAGAGTTGACAGAAAGTCTAAACAGAGACCTTCCGGTTCTCTTAACTACACTTAATAAACTTGCTAAAGATACGAATAACATACTTTTGGAAAACAGAGAAGATATAAGGGCTATAGCTTATAACATGTCCGTAGTTTTAGAAAAAATCAGAGATGACCTTCCAGCTCTTGTAGAAAATCTTAAAGAGCTTTCCATAAATCTAAACACCCTTGTAAAGAATAACAAAGTAAATATACACCGTACCTTGGTTTCTTTAAGAGAAACAACGCAGAATTTATCCTTTGCTTCTCGAAGACTTGACAGGATACTGGCAGACCTAGAAAAGGGTAGAGGAACCTTAGGTAAACTCCTGAAAGATGATCAGCTTTATGTGAACATAAACAAAGGTGTAAAAACCCTTGGGAAAGCGGGAGAAGTTGTGGGAAAAACCCGTCTATACATAGGCTTAAGAGGTGAGCTTTACAGGGAAGGGGATTCAAAGGGAATACTCACGGTTAAACTTCAGCCTGATAGTAAGAAGTATTATCTACTGGAACTCGTTGGCGATTCACGGGGAAGAGTCTACCGAGAGGAATATTTAGATGGAAGGGAAGTAATCAAAAAAGAGTTTAAACCAGAGTTTACCTTGCAGTACGCAAGGAATTTTAAGCTATTGGGTAAAACTCTTACGCTTAGAGGAGGACTCAAAGAGAGCACGGGAGGTATAGGTGTGGACTATTACTTAGACAAGCACAAATATCTATTTGCTGATATATGGGACTCCGGCAGAAAAGATAGACCTCAGGATGAAGATTTAAAACCGAATCTCCAGGTAGGTGTTCACTGGCACATAGGTAAGAACTTTTATGTAAGGTTCGGAGGAGATGATTTGCTCAATTCGAAACTCAGGGGAGTTTTTGGAGGAGTAGGATTTCTTTTTATGGATGAGGACCTGAAATATCTACTCGGGGGAATTGGAGTCCCCCTTCCTTAGAATTTGTTTATTATTTAATATATAGAAATGTTTGAAAACCAGATACAAAAACTTCTTAAAGTAAATCTAAATCTTAAGAAAAACGAACATCTACTTATATTTACCGATGATTATAGAAAGGATTTGAGAGATTTAGTAAATACAATAGAGGTTTTGGCAAAAGAACTCACAGTCTATGTGAAAAAAGTTATTTTTCCTACAACCGGCCAGCATGGCAGTGAACCTCCCGAGGTTTTATGGAGAGAAACCTTCGGAGAAAAAGCCATAGAAATTCTAAAAGAAGAAGGTTTATTAGAAAAAATACTAAACAAAGAGCCTTACGATTTTAACAAAGTAGCAAAAATCCTAACAGATTACCAGGTAGGAATACCCAATGTAGTTTTAGCTTTATCTCATTATTCAACTACACATACTACTTATAGAAAATTCCTTACCGATATTTTTAAAGTCAGGTACGCATCGATGCCCTTATTTGAACCTGAAATGTTTCTTGGACCTATGAATGTTGACTGGGATTACGTCTCAAAGTTAAGTATAGATATAGCTGAAGTGCTCACAGAAGGTGAATACGTAGAAATCGAGAGCTCATACGGAGTCAGAATGGAATTCTCTATTCAAGGAAGAGGAGGTATACCCGATACAGGCTTACTTATAGAACCCGGTGCTTACGGTAATCTCCCTGCAGGGGAAGCATTTATAGCTCCTTTGGAGGAAAGTGCTTACGGGAGGCTTGTAATACTTTACGCACCCGGTAGAAAGCTGGAGAGGGAGATTTCACTCCATTTTAAAGACGGAGCGGTGGATAGAATAGAAGGCTTTGAAGATTATAGATACGAATTGGAAAAGGTATTTGACAACTATCCGAATGCCAGATATATAGCGGAATTCGGAATAGGAACTAATCCGAAAGCAAGAAGACCAGATAACATCTTAGAGGCTGAAAAAATTATGGGAACCATCCATATAGCCATAGGAGATAACCACACCTTTGGAGGAAAGAATAAAGTTCCCTTTCATACAGATTATGTTGTTTTTGAACCAACTGTTGTTGTAGGAGGAAAAGGATGGCGAAAGGAACTTTTAGTGAAGGGAAAACTCCAGAGGATTTAAAGATAGATTTGATTAAAAAGATACACTTATTCGAGGATTTAGCTTCTCAGGAGCTGGAAGATGTAGCTCAGTATATACAGGTAAGGGACTACGGAAAAGGAGAATATATCTTCTTTGAAGAAGAAGCCGAACCGGGGATTTACTTACTCGTTGAGGGACTTGTCAAACTTATAAAGGAAACCACAGACGGGAGAAGTATCATCGTAAGGTTAGTTTTCCCGGGAGAGGTGTTCGGATGGATTGAGTGGGGAAAAAGCGTTCCCAAATTCAAATATACAGCTATGGCGGCACTACCGTCTGCACTCTTATACATTTCCAACAGGGACTTTATAAATTTAGCGGTAAAGTACCCGGCAATAGCTATAAAACTCACCTGCGATGCTACCCACAATCTCCTACAGACTTACGAAGTACTGAAGAGTATAGCTTCTGGAAAAGTAGAAGAAAGAATAGCTCGACTTCTTTTAGAACTGGCAGAAAAGGCAGGTGAAAAAAGGGACGGAAAAATAATAATTAGGTTACCTCTTACAAGACAGGATATAGCAGAGATGACGGGTACCACCGTCGAAACTACCATTAGAGTCATGAGTAAATGGAAGAAGCAAGGAATTATAAATACGGAACGTGGATATATAGAAATTCTTGATAAAGCGGCTCTAGAAGATTTACTGGTTTAGTGATGAAAGTCATTAAATAAAAATTCTTATCACTTTACAATCTTTAACTAAATCTATATTAACGGGAGGTTGGTAAAATGGCTAAAACCGTAACACTAAAGGGGAACACTGTATCTTTAGTAGGACCCGTTTTAAATGTTGGAGATAAAGCTCCCGAAGCCTTAGTTGTAACCAAAGATTTGCAGGAAAAAGCAATCGGTGGTGTAAAAGGTACGGTCCAAGTGATAATTACTGTACCATCTTTAGATACACCTGTTTGTGAAACAGAAACCAAGAAATTCAACGAAATTATGGCAGGAATGGAAGACGTTGATGTTACCGTAGTATCTATGGATCTGCCCTTCGCCCAAAAGAGATTTTGTGAAAGCTTTAATATCCAAAATATTACAGTAGCTTCGGATTTCAGGTATAGAGATATGGAAAAGTACGGAGTCCTGATAGGAGAGGGAGCTTTAAAGGGACTGCTCGCAAGGGCTGTATTTATAGTCGATGAAGAAGGGAAGATAGCTTACATACAACTCGTTCCTGAAATTACTCAAGAGCCAAATTACGATGAAGTTGTAAATAAGGTAAAAGAGCTTGTTTAAATCAGAATTTTGATTATAATATTTAAGTGCAAATAATTCTCAAAAGGAGGTGTAAAGATGGATATTAAGGAAATTGCCAAGAAGATAATTAGCGATTGCCCAGTAAAAGTGGGGGATAAAGTTCCTAACTTTGAAATGGAAATATACGACCCTTCCACAGGAAAGTTTGGGAAAATAGTTCTAGAAGACCTTTTAAAACAAGGGAAATGGGTGATCTTATTCTTCTATCCTGCAGACTACACCTTTGTATGTCCTACGGAATTAGCAGACCTCGCTGAAAAGTACGACGAACTTAAAGAGCTTGGATGTGAAGTTATTTCTGTATCTACAGATACAAAGTTCGTTCACCTTGCATGGCACAAAGATGAGCCTCTTTTAAAGAATGTAAAGTACCCCATGGGAGCTGACCCTACAGGACAGATTTCCAGACTCTTTGGAGTTTACGATGAAAATACAGGGCTCGCTCTCAGAGGAACCTTCATCATCAGCCCCGAAGGAATGCTCGTAGGAAGTGAAGTAAACTTCTACAACGTAGGTAGAAATGCAGATGAACTTCTTAGAAAGATGAAGGCTAACGTATACCTCAAAGACCACCCTGAAGAAGCTTGTCCTGCTAAGTGGGAGCCCGGAAAGAAAACCCTCAAACCCTCCGAAGAACTCGTCGGAAGAGTTGGGGAAGTTCTCAACGAATAATCTATGTATCGGGGTGCTTTCCCGCCCCGGTCAAAATAAAAGGGATTTTGAAAAATAAACAAGGAAATTAAGCGGAAGCCTGAGTCTCCAGATTATTTATTATTTCTACTATTTTTTTAGAAGCTTCCTTTAATTCCTCGGGATTGTTGAACTCCCTAATTTCCCTTACAATCACCGCTAAAGCATAAAATAGCTCTTCTTTCAGAGGACCATTTCCATTCTTAATTCTATAAGCTGCATTCCTTATAGGTTCCTTTACAGCTTCAATAATCTCAAGAAGCTCCATTTCATTTTGGGCATTAGAAAGGCTCTCTATTTGTTCTTTAAATTTCTTTAAAAGTTCATAACCTATCTTAAATTCTGAATCCATCTGCATTCACATACCTCCTTCAATAAAATTTTTCCTTAATTTATTTTACCTGTGAAGGACTAGAAATTAAATTCTCATATAATTCTATGAAAGGAGGTTTTCTATGGCTGAGAAAGTAAAGATTTACATTGATGATGTAGAAATAGAAGCTGAAAAAGGAAAGACTGTACTTCAAGTAGCCCTTGAAAACGGCATAGATATTCCTTATTTCTGTTATCATCCAAGGCTTTCCATAGCCGGTGCTTGTAGAATGTGTGTGGTCTATTGGGAAGATATAAATAGATTGGTAATTTCATGCAATCTTCCCGTTCAAGATGGAATGAGGATAAGAACCCACAGAACAAGTGAACAAGTAAGAAATCAACAGAAATACCTCCTTCAAGCACTCATTACAAGACATCCTCTCGATTGTCCCATTTGTGATAAGGCAGGTGAGTGTGATTTACAAGATTTAGGAGCTATTTACGGTCCTCAAAAGCAAATAATTCCTATTTCCGCCCTTGAAAAGGAAAGGGAAGAACATGATTGGCAAAGTGATTTTCTTGAGTATTATTCCAACAGGTGCGTAGTTTGTTATAGATGTACAAGAGCTTGTGATGAAGTAGTAGGAGCAAGAGCTCTCTATGTTGAAGAGAGAGGTTTTCATTCTAATATAGTCCCTGCGGTAAGACCCATGGACACTTCCACCTGTGAAATGTGCGGAATATGCGTTTACGTCTGTCCCGTCGGAGCTATACTGTCAAAGCCTTTCAAGTTCTGGTCAAGGAGTTGGCTACTTGAGAAAGACCTAACAAGATGCAACCTTTGTCCTGTAGGTTGCGAAATTCAAATAGAATACGGTATAGGTGATTGGCGTTCTAAAAGGAAGGTTTACAGGATAAAACCTACGGAAGATCTAAATATATGTGCAAAAGCCTTCTTTGGATACGATTCTATAAATCACAACAGGCTCCTGAGAACCGAGGTAAACGGTAGAGAGGAAACTCCCGGAAATGTTGTAAATCTCCTTACAACACTACTCAATGAACACGGCGAAAAAACTGCAGTAATACTTTCTGCATATCTCCCCGCTGAGATAATCGATGAAGTGGTAAAGATAGCCAAGTCGTCAAAAGCTTATATAACAGCTCCGCAAAGCGTAGATTTCTTTAAGTTCGTGGAGGAAATCGGTAACTTTGAAATTCCTTCACTAAAGGATTTTGAAAAAGCCGACGCCTTCGTATTCATAGGAGATGATATAACATCTGTAGCCACAGTTCTTACTTATTACACTAAAAGTAAAGTTTACAAAATAGGAAGAACCATAAGGGATGGTAAATTTGAACCTGAAGAGATAAGCCTTAAAGATTTAGAAAAGTTAGAAGGAAATATTTATGTACTTGTAACTCCCCATTATCTAAACGGTGATTTGAAAGAAATTGCACAAAAGTTAAGAGTATTGAAAGAAACTAAAGGTTTTAAGATTGTTCCCGTTCCCAAGGACGGAAATACCCTTTATCTCTATGAGGTTCTAAAAGGTATATACTCGGATTTAGATGCTATAATGGAAATGGTAAACGAAAAGGAAATTGAAAATCTCATCATTTTCGGTGAAGATATTCTTGAGTTTTACGAACTTGAATTCTTCGCAGGGCTAAAAGAAAAGTTAGAACATTTAGTAGTTGTAAGTCCCTTTAAAGACGGGCTTAGTGAATACGCCCATATAAGGATACCTATGTCCCTGATGGGAGAAATTGAGGGTACCTATAAGACCTTCTTCGGAGAAGTTAAAGGTAGAAAATTCCTACCTTGGGCTTTCGACGACTTAGCCTTTTGGAAATATCTGGAAGAAAACTTTAAAGAAGGAGGTGAGGTAAAAACAGTAAAAGGTTCAAAAGAACCCAATAGAAGATTTATCCCTCACCTTTACAGGAATAACTGGATTACCGAAAGAAGTGCAAACCTGAACAAGCTATATGAAAAGAATAAAAATATAGAAGTTTATTATGAGAAAACTACTTAATCCCTCTTTTTTCCGTACTTTTTCCTTATTGCTTTTGCTTGCATTTTCCAGTAAAAAATCAAAACTACCCAAGGAAATATGAGTATAAAGAGATAACTCAGAATTTCACCTATTGTCATGTCTTCCCCACTCTCTTATAGCTCTTCCTATATCAGCTCTCGTTATTATACCTATAACCTCTTTACTGTTTGAATCCTTAATTACCGGCAACCTACCTATACCTTTTGTAGACATTATCCTGAGTACTTCCGAAAGGACTTCATCTTCTATAACGGTAATTACATTTACATTCATCACCTCGTAAACCTTCGTAAACTTTCTTTTATCCTCGGGAACTTTGTTGATATCACTTTTTGTAATAATCCCTACAAGTTTCCTTCCGTTAGCAACAGGAATACCACCTATCATATTTTTTGCTATTATTCTCTGTGCTTCGTATAAAGTAGAGCTCGGGTGAATCGTTATCGGATTGGGAGTCATATAGTCCTTTACACGCAGTCTCTCAAGAATATAAAGACCAAACTCATCGATATGCGCGGGTGAATCAAGTCTTGTATTAACTTGGCTCGGAAATATACTTTTACTTCCACTTAAAAAGTAAGAAATAAATACAGCTATCATTGCCGGAACAAGCAGTTCATAGCCTCCGGTCATCTCCGCAATAAGTATAAGTGTAGAAAGTGGTGCTTTCGCCGCACCTGCAAAGAGGGCAACCATACCCACTATGGTAAAGGACGGTGTATGCAGGTTGAGGTTATAGTGTTTATTTAAAAACAGAGCATAGGTAGCACCTATTAAACCCCCTATCATCACTGAAGGACCAAATACACCACCTGACCCGCCAGACCCTATTGTAAATGAAACTCCGAGTATAACTCCTATTGCACCTGCCAAAGTAAAAAGGTAATCGTTTACCTTACCATCAAGAATAAGCTGTAGCCAGCCGTATCCATTACCTATCGCAACCGGAATAACCATACCTATAGTTCCTGCCAGAAAACCCCCTACCGCAGGTTTTATATATTCAGGGAGAGGTAAATTTTTAAAGAGTTTACCTATCGTAAAAAAAATGGTTATATAAATTCTTGTGAAGAGAGCACATATAAGTCCTAATCCCCCATAGGCTATCAAACCAGATATCCCTATCTCCCTGAAAGGGGGAATATTTGCAGAAAATATAGGTTGAAAACCGTAAACACTGCCGAATACACTGTAGGAAATTACCGAAGCTATAAAGCTCGGAATCATAGTCTCTATATAAAAATCCCTTTTAAAGAATACCTCCGCACTTATAATGGCACCTGCAAGGGGAGCCTTAAATATTGCAGCTATACCCGAACCCAAACCTATAGCAAGAGCTTCTCTCTTTTCGGACTCTCTTAACTTAAACCATTCCGCTATAGATGAACCTATACCAGCACCTATCAAAGCTATAGGGCCTTCCCTTCCTGAGGTTCCTCCGGTCCCTATGGTTATGGCTGAGGTTATTAGTTTAATCAGCGAAGATTTTAAAGAAAGTTTTTTTCCGTAGTGATAGGCTTTTATTGCGGCATCGGTACCTACTCCTGCTGATTCGGGTGCAAAGAAGTGGGACAACAATCCCGATATCAATCCCCCAAGGGCTACTACAAAGGGCAGAAGATAAGAATATAGAATTTCAAAAGTGTAAAAATCTCTAGAGCCCTCGCCCGCCGGTAGAGGCTGATAATATCCCACTAAGTTTTCCAGAACAACGTGAGTTATTAGCTCAAGGGCTTTTACAAATAAAACGGCAGCGATGCCCGTAGATAGACCTATAAGTACGGGAAGCCAAAAATACTTTCTGACCATTAGGTTTTATTTTATATTAGAAAAACAGCTGCAAGATATTGGAAAAGGCAGATTTAAAATATTCCTATGCACATTTTACTGGTAGGTTTGGGA
>DQTK01000113.1 GCA_015662815.1 Aquifex aeolicus
ACCACAAAAATGCTGGCTTCAACGTTCTGTCCTACACTTACTATCGCGGTATCCGCATTAAAAACTCCGGCTTCTTCTAAGGCTTTTTCATCCAAAGCGTCTGCTACATAAGCATATGTAACGTAATCGGCTATTTGTTTAATTCTATGTTCATCAAGGTCAACCGCGATTACTTCTGCACCGAGTTCCGAAAGAGTTTTTGCCACGTAAAATCCAAACCTACCGAGTCCTATTACTGCAAATATACGGTTCATACTAATATCCTCGCTTCGGGATACTTAATCCTTTGAACCGGTGCTTTTCCCGCAAGGGCTAAAGCGAAGCCAAGAATACCTACTCTTCCAACGAGCATAGTAATGATTATCAAAACTTTACCAAAAGGTGAAAAATCTGCGCAATAACTTAAACCTTCGGCGTTTCCCATGGAAAGACCCACCGTTGAAAATGCAGAAACAACTTCGAAAAATGTATATAGAAAATCTTTTTCTTCTATTTTGTCAAGTAGAAGATTTACTAAGGTAATAAAGAATATGGAGAGGGAAAGAATAACGAGAGCCCTCTTTATAGTGCTTTCGGAGATGCTTCGTTCAAGTATTATGGTTTGCTCTTTACCTCTTATATAAGAAAAAACTGCAAGAAGGATTACTAAAAAGGTTGTTGTTTTTATCCCTCCGCCTGTCCCTCCGGGAGAAGCTCCTATGAACATAAGTATTATTAAAAGAAATTGAGAGGATTCACTTACTGAGGATAAATCCACTGTGCTGAAACCGGCGGTTCTCGCAGAAACACTCATGAAAAAGGAAGAAAGGATACGCTTGTACCAGTTATACTTCCATAAACCAGCATCATTATTCCACTCGGTAAAGATTAGACCTACTGTCCCAAAAATAATGAGAAAACAAGAGAAGAAGATTACAAGTATTGAATGAACGGAAAGTCTTCTGACAACCTTTGTAAAGTAAAGGTGAATATCGTTAATTACAAAAAAACCAATCCCTCCCAGAATAACGAGAAAGGATATTATAAGGTTTACAAAAAGGTCATCTCTGAAAGCCAGCAGTCCGTTCTTGAATGTTGAAAATCCTGCATTATTGAAGGCAGATACAGCGTGAAAAATACCGTTGAAAACAGGGCTCTCTACTCCTTTTATAGAAAAATAGGTGCTCAGCAAAAGAGCACCTGTTAGTTCCACCGTAAAGACAAAGACGAAAACCTTCTTTAAAAATCTTACCAATCCGTGTATACTGGGATACTCCAAGGCTTCAGCGAGAATAAACCTTTCCTTCAAACCTATCCTTCTCCTTAGAAGGATTAAAAAGAAAGTGGATAATGTCATATATCCGAGACCGCCGACCTGTATAAGGAAAAGTATCACAATCTTTCCGAAAAGTGTAAAGTCAGAGTAAGTATCAAGTACTACAAGACCGGTTACTGTAACCGCGGAAGTTGCTGTGAAAAAAGCGTCAAGGAAGGATATTGGACGTGTAGTAGAAATTGGAAGGTGTAGAAGAAAAGTACCTATTATTATGAGAAGCGTAAAGGAATAGAGAAGGGTACGGGAAGGGTTTAATTTCCTTACCACTTAAGCTCGTTGGATTTTGCATAAGTTTGTGGTTTTGCTTGGAAAAAGTCAGTTTTTGTGTTGTTTATTTTTCTGAATTCGTCTATCCACTTCATAGGGTTATCCGTTATTTCCGGATAAATGGGGTCAAAACCTATTTGGGAAAGTCTTAGATTGCCGAGATACTTTATATATCTATCTATCAGGATATCGTTTATTCCTAGAATTTGATTTTGGGTTACATATTGTCCCCATTTTATCTCTTCATCCACAGCATACTTGAAGTACTCCACAATCCATTTCTTTATTTCCGGTGTAAAGAGTTCCGGATTTTCCCTTTGAAGGGTAAGAATTATGTTTCTGAACAAAGATACGTGGCAAAGTTCATCACGATTGATGTACTTGATTTGCTGAACCGTATTTCTCATTTTTCCCTGTCTTCCAAGGGTGTAAAAGAATGCAAATCCCGAATAAAAGTATAGACTTTCAAGAACGTAATTCCCTATTACCGCTTTTATAAAGTTCTCCTCGTTAGGTTTTCTTATAAACTCGTTGTATATCTCCGCTATTACTTTGTTCCTTTCAAGAAGTCTTCCATCTTCCCTCCAGTAGTTGTAGACCTCATCAGCTTTAATAGGGTCTATTACACTCTCGAGTATAAACTGGTATGAATAAGCGTGTATCGACTCTTGAAACTCTTGAGCTGTAATAGCCATCTCTATTTCGGGAGAGGTAATTATTCTTCCGAAATCTTTGAGCATATCTACCTGGAAGGAATCAAGGGCTATGAGGAAAGACAGTACAAGCTCGTAAGCCCTCTTTTCGTATTCCGTTAAGGTTGTTTCGTACTGTTTTTTATCTTCAAGCATTTGGATTTCTTCGGGTATCCAGAAGTTGGTAAAACCCATCGTTTTATACAGGTCAAAAGCCCAGTCGTACTTTATCTCATTTAGCTCTAGAATGTTCGTGGGATTTCCCTTAATAATCCTTCTCTTGACTGCTTCTCTGTCACCCTCAGGATTAAAAATCAATTTCCTTATTAAAGTTTTATCTTCTTTTCCTATCATTTTTTTACCTCCGAAAAAGGGAAAATATACAACATAATCTTATCTCAAATCTTTCTTCTCACCAAAAATATCCCATCCCTTACGGTAAGAAGAACTTTATCAGCCCTAAGGTCTTCTTTTATCATTTCGTTCATACGGGCTATAGCTTTGCTTCTGTTATCCTCAGGATTTAAAACCTTCCCTCTCCATAGGGCGTTGTCTATAGCCATCAATCCTCCCTTTTTCAAAAGTTCTATGCATTTTTCATAGTAGCGGGGATATGACGATTTATCCGCGTCTATAAATATAAAGTCAAAGCTTTCCTTGTCGAACTGTTCCAAAACTTTTCTGGCATCACCCAGTATAACTTCAATCTTTTTTCCCCATGGAGCTTTTTCTATAAAGGATTTTGCAATGCTAG
>DQTK01000035.1 GCA_015662815.1 Aquifex aeolicus
GCTTTTTCCAATGAAGATAGAGCTAAGCGTCTCATTTACGAATTGAATCAAAGGGGTTTAAAGGATTTAATCATTCTTAAAGTTAATGGTATATACAAGGTTGTTTACGGAAAATTTAACGGTTTGGAAAAAGCCCTTAAAGCAAAGGAAAAGTTAAAAAAGTTGAATATCTACGGATTTGTTGTAGAAGTTAAATGAGAAAACTTCCTTTTGTAGGCCTTGAGTGTGTTGAGAAGTAGAGCTGTAACGGTCATTGGTCCTACCCCTCCGGGCACCGGTGTGATTGCAGAAACTCTCTCTTTTACTCTTTCAAAATCTACATCTCCGACAATTTTATCCTTTAGACGCGAAATTCCTACATCAATTATAACTGCTCCCTCTTTTACCATATCTTCCTTAATTATGTGGGGAACTCCCGTAGCTGAAATCAATATATCCGCTTCTTTTGTAAACTTCTTTATATCTTTCGTGTAAATGTGGCATACACTTACCGTAGCATTCCTCCAAAGCATCAATAAGCTTAAAGGTCTTCCCACTATAAACCCTGCTCCTACTATAGTTATATCTTTACCCTCCACTTCTATCCCGTAGTGGCGAAGGAGAATATCTATCCCTAAAGGAGTGCACGGTATAAACCCATCGTCTATTTGAGCTATAAGCTTTCCCATATTCTCCGGATGAAATCCGTCTACGTCCTTGCCAGGAGATATTGAAAGGATTACTTTAGTCTGGTCTATATGTTTGGGTAAAGGGAGTTGGACTAAAATACCGTCAACTTCTTCGTTTAAATTCAGTTCATAAATTAATCCAAGAAGCTTCTCTTCGGGAACATCTTCAGGGAGTTTGTAAAAAATGGATTTTATACCTACTTTTTCACAGGCTTTTCTCTTATTGTTTACGTAAATTTCACTCGCCGGGTCATTGCCTACAAGAATAACAGCCAGAGAAGGGGGTCTAAAACCTTTTGACGTAAAACTCTCGACCTCCTTTCTGATTTCTTCCCTTATTTTTTTTGAAAGTGCTTTTCCATCAAGTATTAGAGCCATCCTCTTTTACCTCTTCGAAATTAATAGTTTCTTCTATCATGTACGGTCTTTCATTTTTGCTTTCGTAATAAGTTCTTATAATTAGCTCAGCTATTATACCTGTAGAGATAAGCTGAATTCCAGACAGTATTAAAAGAACACTTAGTATAAGAAGAGGTCTATGACCGATATCCTGTCCAAAGAAAAGCTTAAGGATGGTAAGGTACAGGCCGAATAAAGTTCCCAGAGAAAAAAGTATGAATCCTATACCGCCGAATACATAAAGAGGCCTTGTTATATATTCGTTAAGAAACTTAACCAAAAAGATGTCAAGAATTACTCTTATAGTTCTATCTATCCCGTACTTTGATTTTCCGTGTAATCTGGGATGGTGTTTTACCGGCATTTCGGTTATTCTTGCTCCGAAGCGTTTGGCAAGGGCAGGTAAAAACCTGTGCATATCTCCGTAAAGTCTGTATCTTTTTGCTATATCCGATCTGTAAGCCTTAAGCGTACAACCATAATCGTGGAGCTCCACACCTGTTACCTTCGAAATTATCCAGTTAGCTATTTTGGATGGTAGTTTCCTCGAAAGAAACGGGTCTTTTCTGTCCTTTCTCCATCCGCTTACTATATCGTATCCTTCCTTCATCTTATCGAGTAGTTTAGGGATGTCCTCCGGGTCATTCTGAAGGTCTGCATCCATAGTAATTATTACTTCTCCTTTCGCATGCTCAAATCCGGCGTAAATTGCAGCTGTTTGTCCATAGTTCCTTCTGAATCTAATAACCTTTACTTTCTTATCTTTTTGGGCTAAATCTTTTAAGATTTCTGGGGTTCTATCGGTTGAGCCATCGTCGATAAATATAATCTCGTAATCTTCTCCCAGAGAGTCCAAAACCTTTTTCAGTTTATCGTAGAGTATGGGAATGTTTTCCTCTTCGTTGTAGGCAGGAATCACAACCGAAATCATTTTGAAAAACTATTTTACCTTATTATTAAATAATTGATGAAACTTATTGATACGGTTATTTTGCTTGACTTCCTTTCTGGCGAAGAGGATAAAGTCAAAACTGTAGAAGCCTTTTTAGAGGAACTTTCTAAGAGAGAGGAAAAGGTTTTTATACCCGAAGAAGTAGTAGTAGAACTTGTGTATTTTCTGGAATATGGATACCGATGGGAAAGAGAGGATATAGTTGGAGTAATAAATACACTTCTCGAGGATGAAATCTTTAACGTTGAACTGAAACAGTTCGTAAAAGAAGCTCTTAATCTTTATAATAACAGGAAAGGGACTTTTCTCGACTGTTTGAAAGCTGTGAAAGGGAAAAAAATGGGGGTTAAAGAGGTAATAACTTTCAACAGAGGATTTAAGAAACTGGGATTAAAAATTGTAAATCCCTATGAGGTTAAACGGGAGGCTTAACATATAAGGGTTCTATTTCGAAAACGTTTTCCCCCTCGGGATTTTTTTGCAAATAGGTGTAAGCGTATATACCCCCATAGGCGGAAAAAGGAAAGAAGGTATGAAAAAACTGCTTATCTCCTAGTTTAAACTCTTTGAATAATTCTATCGAAATTCCGAAACCTTTGAGTTCTTCTCCTCTATAAAGTTTTACTTCACTACGGTAATTCTCATCAAAAACTTGGAAAAAGATATTGTTACTAATCCTTAGATACGGAATCTTGGGGTAAGGCACGGGTGTATATTTCGCCATAAGCTCTAAATTTGAGTAGGACACTATCGGTTTTTTAAGGGTATAAGCCCAGGTTTTTATAAATGTAATTCCTATTCTCAACGATGTAAGGTATCCTACTCCTCTTGATACTGCGAAAGCATCAAAGCCCTCAGGTTTTATACAAAGTTCCTGAAAGAGTTTAGGTAAATTTTCCAACGTTTTCTTTTGGGAGTCTATGTAGTGAAGGAGTTTAAGTTGTCCGTCTTCTATTACCGCAAAGTTTAGGAATGAGAATGATGTATCCAAAGATAAAATTCTCATACTTAAAAATCCTTTAGGTGTTTCAGATAAATCTCGAATCTCTCTTTTATCTCTTCCATAAAATCTCCACCGAACTTTTCAAGAAATGCATCGGCAAGAACTATAGCGAGCATTGCTTCTCCCACTACGGAAGCTGCTGGGACAGCAACAACGTCGGTTCTTTCTTTCCCTGCACTAAGTTCTTCTTTAGTATTTATATCTACGCTCCTTAATGGGTTCTTCAGGGTGGGTATGGGTTTCATGGCGACTCTCACCACTACGGGCATACCGTTCGTAATTCCTCCCTCTGTCCCTCCTAAGTTATTGGAATACCTGTAAAATCCTTTGTTCTTTTCCCATCCTATTTCGTCGTGAACTTGAGAACCGAACCTTTTACTTGCCTCAAAGCCAAGACCGATTTCCACTCCTTTAATAGCTTGAATACTCATCATGGCTTGGGCTATTCGGCCGTCTATTCTTCTATCCCACTGTATGTGGGAACCGAGTCCGGGAGGTACGTTTAAGGCAAATACTTCAAAGATACCGCCTAAGCTTTCTCCTTTTTCTTTAGCTTCATCAATCAGGTTTTTAAACTCTTCATCCCTTTCGGGAATAGGGATTCGAAGTTCGGAGTTTTCAGCTTTTTCATGAAATTCAAGGAGTTTTTTGGGCTCAGTGAAGTATTCTTTATCTTTTAACTCTTCAATTTCTTTATTCCCTATACTTACTACAAAGCTTCCTATTTCTATTCCAAATTCCGATAAAAACTTTTTACATACAGCACCTATCGCAACTCTTGCGGCGGTTTCCCTTGCAGAAGAGCGCTCAAGGATATTTCTTAAATCCCTTTGATTATATTTGAGCCCTCCCGAAAGGTCAGCATGCCCGGGTCTCGGCCTTGTGAAAGGGACAACGGAAGTAGGAGGTTCTCCATGGATAGCCATTTTCTCTTTCCAGTTTTCCCAATCCCTATTTTTTATAAAGAGAGCTATGGGGGAACCCAGAGTTTTCCCAAACCTTACTCCGGATAGTATTTCTACTTTATCCTTTTCAATTTGCATTCTTCCACCGCGTCCGTATCCCCTTTGACGCCTTCTCAAATCCCTGTTTACATCTTCCTCTGAAAGGGGTAAATTGGCAGGTATACCTTCAAGTATTGCCGTTAGACCTTTGCCGTGGGATTCACCTGCGGTTAGAAATCTAATGAACCTTAGAGCCATTAAACCTATTCTTTAGGAATTCTCGGGGCTTTAACAACTTTACCAGCTTTTAAACATTTAGTACATACATATATTCTCTTCACGGTTCCATCCGGAAGTCTTACCCTCATTTTGTGAACATTTGGCTTGAAAATTCTCCTATTTCTTTCACCGGAGAATGTCACCCTTCTTCCTACCACAGGTTTTTTTCCGCATATTTCACATATAGCCATTTTCAACCTCCTCGTACCAGAAGAAGATTATTATAAAGCATTCTGCTTTATCTGATAAAGCCTACACCCCATTCCCTAAGGCTTTTTATACTCTCCTACCCATAGTGCAGGGTTCTGAAGTTAGGAACTTTCATTCCCGAAGATAAGAATAGCCCTTTTGAAGCCATTCTTAGAGCTGGAAGAAAATTTCCGAAAGAGCTTTTTTCTGTTCTTTAAGTATAATATAATTATATCAGGGAGGCGACGTGGCCGAGCGGTTAGGCGGGGGACTGCAAATCCCCTTTACGGCGGTTCGAATCCGCCCGTCGCCTCCAAATCAAACCCTTTGTGCCACCATTATATAAACAAGTCCGAGAAAAGAAGTTTCTACCTTTATAACTTTAAATCCTTGACTTTCCAGTAAGTTTTTGACCTCTTGAATCGTAAAACTCTTCTCTATTGAGTTGATGAAGAAATTCCACTTACCTTTACCGAAGATAAGAATACCAAAGGGAAGGAACACGGTTTTCATCAAAAAGGCTAAAATTCCGCTACCTGCAAACTTCTTTATATCTATAAGACCTATTTTTGCTCCCGGAGAAGTTATTCTTTTGGTTTCCTTAAGAAAATTCTCCTGATTTTCCAAATGCCTGAAAACCAACGAAAGAGAAACCTTATCAAATACTCCATCCTTAAAAGGCATATTCTGGGCATCCGCAAGTATAAAATGACAGGTGGTACATTTTCCCTTGGATTTGGTAAGCATTCCAAAAGCTACATCTATACCTACCCTTAAGCTTGCGTTCTGCAGTTTCAAAAGTACTTCTCCTGTTCCCGTTCCCACGTCAAGCCAGTTTCCCGAATCCCCCATAAGATTTATGAGTTTCTTTTGCCATTTGTGTATACCTCCTAATGTAACAATAGATACAAACTTATCGTAAACAAGTGCTACATTCGAAAAGACCTGAGCCATAATTTTCCTTTCAGCCATAAGAGTAATTATCCTTAAAATTAACTTCCGATATGGATATAAGGATCAAGGAAAAACCAGAAGACTTTTACGTAAAGGAGATAAAGGACCTGAACCTAAAAGATAAAGGTGAATTTGCATTTTTTCTCTTGAGAAAAAAGGATATGACCACTATCGATGCTATCAGACATATATCGAGGCGATTTAATATACCTCTTAAAAATATTTCCTTTGCAGGTTTGAAAGATAAAAAAGCAATCACCGAACAATACATTTCTATTAAAGGTTTAAAATCGGAAGTTGTTGAGAGGTTGGGAAATTACCAAGCTGAAAATCTTTCGTTGAGATTTTTGGGTTTTTCGGATAAAGGAACAGAGCTCGGAGAAATAGAAGGAAACTACTTTGAAATAACCGTTAGAGGTATCACAAGAAGACATAGGGCTGTTTTCTCTTATATGAAAGACCTTGTTTCGGAGTTCGGCTGTGAAAACTATTTCGGAGAACAAAGATTCGGTTCTGTCAAACACGCAAAAGAATTTGTGATAAAACATCTGCTTAAACACGATTATGAAGAAGCTATGAAAGAATACCTGACCTCCCTAAAGAATAAAAGATTGAAAAAGATGCTTATAAAAGCTTGGAGAGACTGGGAACGTTTTCTGGAACTTATGCCAAAGGGTTCTACTCCGGAGACAGAGGTTATACAAGCGTTAAAAAGAGGAGAGAGCTTCAAGAATGCTTTTATGGTTCTTCCCAAAAACGTAAGGCTTATGTTTGCCTTTGCCTATCAGAGCTACCTTTGGAATAGATATCTCCACACTTTTATCGTAAGGTATCTCAGGTATTGTAGAACCCCTTTTATAAAGTGGGAGCTTGCATTTTTTAATGAGATGAGTGAAAGAATTTGGAAAGAGATAGAGGATATAGAAATATCCTATCTTGGATTAGACTATCCTCCGAAAAATAAAAAGATAGAAATAATTATAAAAGAGGTTCTTAAAGAGGAAAAGATAACCTACAAAATGCTCATGGCTGAAAGAATAGGTATTAAACTGTTTTCCGACGGTGTGAGAAAAGCCTTCTTCAAACCAGTGGATTTAAAAGTTATTGAAGATAAAGGAAAAACCATGAAACTTGCCTTTACTCTACCTCCCGGAAGTTATGCAACCGTGCTACTGAGAAAGCTGTTTTGCAGTAACATAAAGTCTTTAACTTAAAATAAATAGACAACGCGAGCTTGTTTAATAATTAGGGGAGTTAGGATTTAAGTAGGAAGTTTAGCCAAAACATACAAGCTTGTCCCATGGAAGTCCTCTTCCTTTCTCAGTTCTTTGTTTCTCCTTAGCTTCATTCTTATTGCTCTATCCTATTCTCTTTCAACTTGTCTACTTTTTTTAAACAGGCTCGCCTTCAGCAAGGAATTTGATAGAGGAAAATTTTTTACTGATGCGGTTTTTTCTTTTTAAAACCACAACGGGCTGTATTAATAGACAAAAGTGAGGATTTAATAAATTTCTATACGGTAGTAAGAGATAAGCCTCTCGAATTAATGGAGAGTATGAAAAAGCATAAGGTAAATGAAACGGCGAAGTTTACTCAATACACGAACGAAAATTTCACAAAGGACGACCATATAAGACTGTCTAAGGTTTTCAAAGAACTCGATAGAAAAAAATTAGAGAAAAACTTTACCTATTCATTGTGAAGGTATAAACCAAATTACCTTGACGAACATTCCTAGTCAGAAACCTGTCTGAAATATCGTTTCTTCTTTATAGAAGGTGAAAAGAAAATGCTACCTTTAGTTGCTTTGTTAGCTTCGGGAATAGCAGCTGCTACCGGTGTAGCAACAACATTGGATGCTTTAGATAATTTTTCAAAGGCTGAAGAGATAGTTAAGAAAAGTAAACAAGAACTTGAAAAAGAAAAATCTATTCTCGAAAAGGAGGCAAATATCCTTAGAGAAGAACTTGAACTATTAGGAAAACTGTACTATGAAATCTTAAAAGATTTAGATAAATTCGCTAAATTAGTAGAGAATGACCATCTAAGACTCGGAAGACGAATTAACAAAAGTTATCAAATATTTATAAAAGATGTACAGGTAAAATACAAGAAAGTATCCTACGGATTGGTAAATGCAGGAAAAAAGGGTATTTTAACAGCTGCACTGGCTTACGAAGGAGCTGTGAAGTTTGCTACCGTTTTCGGTACTGCATCTACGGGAACAGCTATAGCTTCCTTAAGCGGTGTTGCCTATAGGAATGCGCTACTTGCATGGTTCGGGGGAGGAGCTGTCACTGCAGGAGGGGGTGGAATAGCCTTGGGTTCATTGGTCCTCGGCGGAATAGTTGCCGGATCTGCTGCCGCTGTTTTTGGATTTTCTCTTAATTCAAAATCTCAAAAGGCATTAAGAGAAGCTTATAAATTTAGGAAAAAGGCTAAAAAGACAATATCAGAATTGAGGACAACAAGAAAACTATTAAAAACTTGGAGAAAAGAAGCGCAAATATATAGAAAAGCTTTAGAACAACTTAGAAAAGAATTTAATAGGACGGTTTTCAAACTGCGAATAAAGAAGATTCTCAGAATTTCCTCAGAAAAGGACTTTAGGAATGCTTATAAATTAGCAATGACCTTAAAAGAAGTTATAGAAACACCATTTATAGACGAAAAGAAGAGGTCAGTAAATAAAAAGATTTTGCGTTTTATTAAGATAAGGAGAGGTGTACTATGAAGAAGTTACCTAAGATTTTTAAAAATAGATTTATACATCTTCCCATTTCAATGCCTGATCCTATAGAGATTGTAGAAGAACTTCTTTATGCAGTCAGAGAAAAAGAAAAAACTGAAAGAACAAGAATAGAAGTTGAAAGGGATATTAAGGAGCTCGAATTTAAAGAGAAAGTAATTGATTTTATTTTTGAGCATGTAATTAATAAAAAATTAGAGTCAAAATCAAAAGTTGTAGATGGAATTTTAAAAGTGATAGAAAGCCAAGCAAAAAAAGGAGAAATACAGTCCGATCTTCTAAGAACTCTCGTTTCTGTTTTGAATACGCCTACAATAACCAATGGGGAAATAAAATTTTTGAACAGTGTTCTGAGCTGTTTAATAATTAGGGGAGTTAGGATTTACAACAGGAAGAAGGGAGTAGTGTTAAGGCAAAGAAAGACAATAAAAAAACTTCAAGGAAGAGAGCCAAGTTGTAAAGAGCAAATTTAGCCAAAACATATAAGCTTTGCCAAACCAATAAGAACTCCAGTTTTGATGTGAGACTTTACCTTTCTCAGTTCTTTGTTTCTCCTTAGCTTCATTCTTATTGCTCTATCCTATTCTCTTTCAACTTGTCTACTTTTTTTAAACAGGCTCGCCTTTAGCAAGGAATTTGATAGGGGAAAATTTTTTACTGATTAAGATATTGGTATTATTTAAATCAATGAAGGTTCTATACAGCTATAACGACATTAAACAGGAAGTGATTCAACCGTTAATAAAATGGGCTGGAGGGAAAAGAAGGCTATTATCTGTTTATAAACATTTTCTCCCTAAATCTTTTAATACGTATCATGAACCATTCCTTGGGAGTGGTGCGTTTTTTTTCTTTTTAAAACCACAACGGGCTGTATTAATAGACAAAAATGAGGATTTAATAAATTTCTATACAGTAGTAAGAGATAAGCCTCTCGAATTAATGGAAAGTATGAAAAAGCATGAGGTAAGTAAAGAATACTACTATAGAATTCGTTCTAAAAAGCCTGAGGACCCTGTGGAAAGAGCAAGTTGGTTTTTATACCTGAATAAAACCGCTTATAATGGGCTTTGGAGAGTAAATTCAAGAGGAGAATTTAATGTTCCTTTTGGACGCTATAAAAAAGTTACCTTCTTTAATAAAGATAATTTACTTAAAGCCAGTGAGTTATTACGAAAAGCAATTATTTTATGCGGAGATTTTAGTTTAGTTCTTGAATATGCAAAAGAGGGAGATTTTGTTTATTTCGACCCACCGTATTTTCCTATTTCTGAAACTGCAAAGTTTACTCAATATACGAACGAAAATTTCACAAAGGACGACCATATAAGACTGTCTAAGGTTTTTAAAGAACTCGATAGAAAAGGAGTATTGCTAATGTTATCAAATTCAGATACAGAATTTATCAGAAGCCTCTATTCAGGATACAATATAAGGAAAGTTATAGCAAACAGATATATAAACTGTAAGGCAAATAAAAGGAAAGGAATAAGGGAATTGGTGATAACTAATTATTAATAGTGTATATTGTCATGAGGAAGCCTATAGAATTTGAATATCTTCTAAATACTTTTATGGATACTATTACTACACATGATTTCTTTGTTGATTGGAATAAAGTAAAAATAAATTTAAGAAAAGTGGAAAGGCTATTACACCTATTAAATTATTTAATTCGGAAAAGAGAATTTTAAAGAGGAGTTTTTTTTCTTTACTAAAAGAATATCCTGAGGTTATTCAAGCTTTTCCTATACTTATTGCTATTAGAAATGACAAAATTCAGGTCTTAAATGAAAAAGTAGAAATAGAAGTCGTACATTTCAAAAAATATAAAAATTTATCTGACGAAGAGATTGAAAGATATTATAGATTCTTCAGGGAAACGGGATTAGAGGAAATATTTAAAAACAGAAATATAAAAAATTTGGTAGATTATGTATTTGGTATAGAAGTGGGTTTGGATACCCATGCTAGAAAAAATAGAGTAGGAATTTTAATGGAGAAAATTATTGAAGCTGAAATAAAATCTTTAATTGCAAAATACAACTATATCGATTATATTTATCAGGCAGATGTTAATAAAATTAAAAATAAATGGAATATAAGTATTGTTATAGATAAAACAGATAGGAAATTTGATTTTGCTATATTAAACACAAAAAATAACAAGTTGTTTTTGATAGAAGTTAATTTCTATAGTGGACAAGGTTCAAAATTAAAAGCAACTGCTGGAGAATATATTTCGCTCAATAATTTTTTAAAAGGGAAGAATAAGAATGTTGAATTTCTTTGGATTACAGATGGAAAAGGATGGCTGTCTGTAAAAAATGCATTATTGGAGGCTTACAATAACTGCGTATTGATTTTAAATTTAAGGGCTGTAAGAGAAGGATATTTAGAAAAAATAGTAGCAAACACATGAACTATAGAGAGAATGCCGAGATAAGGGGATGAGGAAATTAGGTATATAGGCAGGTAGAAAAGGATAGAAGAGTATTTCAAAGGTTCTCTTCAGCTTCATTCCTATTGTTTTATCCTACTCCTCTGAAAATTTACAAACTTTGTTAAGTTATTTAAATAGAGTGGGATACATTTACATAGTTTCCTTTGGTAACGTTGAAGATAGATTGCTCCTTGCTAATGCGGGCAATGTAAAAGATATATTCGACTTAGATGTGAGAGTGTCTACTGTAAAAGCCGATATAAGTGTAGCCTACAACCCTCGGAGAAACCAATATCACGCAGGGACGATTTTAAACCACCTATCCGGAATAGTTTACCCGAATATGGTGAGGTTAATAGCCCTAGTAGGGTTTGACCTTTACGAGGAAGGTTTGAACTTCGTTTTCGGAGAAGCTCAGTACGGTGGAAAATATGCGGTGGTAAGTACTTTTCGTTTACAACATATTAATGAAGAGGTTTTTTTTGAAAGAGCTTTTAAAGAAAGTAATCATGAACTCGGACATACCTTCGGACTAAAACATTGCAACGACCCTTACTGTGTAATGAGCTTCTCAAATACCATTTCAGATGTGGATAGAAAATCACGTGATTTTTGTCCTAAATGTCGCAGGAAACTGGATTACGTTTTATCTTATTACCGATGATTGGGAAAATTTTCAGAATCCTTAGGGAAAAAGGGGAATTACTCAAAGCTCTTGGCTTATGGGAATGGTATGAAAACTTACCCTACAAGTATCAAAAAAAGTTAAACACTACTATTCCTTAAAGACTATTAAAAGTATAAACTTTCCCTTCAAGGCTAAGCACTTCGATACCGGCGAAATAGATAATCCTCTATATACAAAAAGGACTTTCCTTGGAACATTAGCTCAAACGGCTTTGCTCGAGGGTAACCTCGAATTCGCAGAGTGGCTCTACAACGAAGCACTAAAGATGGAAGGAACACCTTATGAAGCCCATTTGATATTGAATGACTTAATACTCCTTGCCCAAAAACAAAAGGATATGGAAAAGGTCAAGAAATACGTATTTCAGGATGTAAAGCTGTATAAAGATTATAAAGATGAGCTGAAAGAAAGATGGGAAGGTACCCTTCCTCAGATTATCACCTTTGAGATATACGTTTACCTACTGGAGAGAGAAGGAAAGATAGATGAAGCTCTCAAACTCGCAAAATGGATTAAGAAAGAAGGGATTTCGTATCCTTATTATGACCGAGTAAAGGAAAGATTACAGGGTAAATTAAAAAATCGAGGAGAAGATATTTCTTCGATTTGAAGGATTAAACTAAAGGCAGTCTATTTAAGTTTTTGTTTGATTTTTATCGCTTTAGTCATGGCTCCAAACTCCATTAAATAGAGATTTTAAAACACCTATCGGACGACTACGTTATCTATGGTGATAAATACCGCACCTCTGTCTAACATCTCTTCAATAGCCTTTTCAACATCTCCAGGGTTTACATCTACTCCTTTTATGGCATCTTCTAAGACAAGTACTTCAAAATCTAAATTTAGCCCTCCTATTGCCGTGTTCTTTACACAGTAATCCGTTGCAACTCCTCCGACAAATATTCTCCTAATACCTCTTTCCCTTAGCAAGGATTCTAGAACCGTTCCTTGGAAACCCGAATAGGCATCAAAATCTTGAGAAATTCCCTTTGATATTATGAATTTGTTATCCTTAGGAATATAAAGGTCTTCATGAAACTCAGCTCCTTCCGTATTTCGAACACAGTGAGGAGGCCATATACCTCCGTGTCCTTTAAAGGATATGTGATTTTCAGGATGCCAGTCTCTTGTAAAGAATACAGGAAGTCCTTTACTTTCAAATAGCTTTATATACTCATTTAATCTAGGAATAATTTTATCTCCTTCGGGAACAGGTAAAGCTCCTCCGGGCATAAAATCCTTCTGCATATCCACTACTATGAGGGCATCTCTATCGGTGATTTTTACTCTCATCTCTCTTCCTCCTTTACAATTACCCACTTAAATTAATTTAATCTATCTTTATTAAATCTGAAAGGAATAAGGGTTTTAAACCGAAGAAAAGCCTTCCTATTCTAAAGGCATAGGTATATCCACATACGAGGTATGTTCCCTTGGAGAGTTTAAGCTTTAGGTTAGAACCATGAAAACTTCTTACATCATTCTTTGAAAAAACTCTTATCAAAGTTCTTGGAAAAGGAGAGTAAACGTACAGTGTACTCTCTTCTAGCCAGAATAACGTAGGCTTGTTGCTAAAAGAAATAACGTTTTTTTCCGTTTTTATGGCATTTAGAAAATCTTTTTTGTTTTTGAGCGCTCTTTTACTTATTAAAAAATTTCTAAGTAATGAGAAAGAGAACTTGTAAGAGGGAAAAAGAAAGCGAATTCCCACTTCCCTAATATACACCTTGACATGATGGTCTAAACCACCGATAATCTTATTCTTCCAACCTTCTTTTAAATAATTTCTTATATATTTTTCAAGGTTTATTGTCTTTACAAAATTTTTTAGATAAGATTTTTTAGCAAAGGGATAAAGAAAAATGCCAAGGAACAAGTAAAAAAATAGACTTTTTCTATTTTCAACAAGGGCATCTTTTAGGTTTATAAGTTCAAAAATATACTTTTCATTTCTTTCCAATCTCCAGCGGTACTTCTTTTTAAAGTGATGGCTTATCACATTAATATCTCCTACTTCTATTAAATTTCCAAGTAACTTACCCTGATAATCGTTTATCTTTCTCTCAACCCCAACTATTGTTTTTTCATCTTCGAAAAATTTAAAGAAGTCTACTTCGTGGTCGGTTATTATTACAAAGTTGATTTTTTCTTCATCCCTTGCTTTTAAAACATCCTCGGGTTTCCCTAAACTATCGTAAGAAAATTGAGTATGAACGTGAAAAACGTATGAATAAAGGTAGAATTTCGGAGGCTCAAGGACAATATCTGAAGCTTCTAAGTTTTCCACAAATTTTACCGGGTATATATAGAAGGCTATAAATGGGAGTATAAGTGTGGCCAGAAAAAGAATTAACAACTCCATCAGGGTAAATTCATAGCTTTCTTTACTTCTTCCATAGTTGATTTTGCTACTTCCCTAGCCCTTTTAGAATTTGCGTAGAAGATATCTTCAATTTCATTTATCCTCTGCTCCAGTTCTCTTCTCCTTTCCCTTATAGGTTCGAGAAAGGCTTCGACGTGGCTCAGGAGAAGTCTTTTACATTCTACGCATCCCAGTTTTCCGGCTTTGCAATCTATTTCTATACCATCTATCAGTTCTTTCTCTTTGGTAAATAATTTGTGCCATGCAAATACAGGACATATTTCCGGCCTTCCCGGGTCATTTTTCCTGAGCTTCTGAGGGTCTGTAAACATCTTCATAACTTTTCTCTCAACCTCTTCTTTAGTATCCGAGAAAAATACTGCATTTCCATAAGATTTAGACATCTTTCTTCCATCGGTACCCGGAATCTTGGGAGTTTCCGTAAGTAGTGCCTTCGGTTCAGGAAACACTTTACCATACAGCTTGTTAAATCTTCTGGCTATTTCCCTTGAAAACTCTATATGAGGAAGTTGGTCCTCTCCTACCGGAACTGCTTCACCCTTGTATATAAGGATATCCGCCGTTTGGAGAACCGGATATCCCAAAAACCCAAAAGTATCCGTTTCGTAGAAATCCCTCTTCGAAACGTTCAGTTTTTTCAGAATTTCAGGTTCTATTTCACCTTCAAATAAAGCTTCTATCAAAGTTTCCGTAAGATTTTCCAACAAATGCTCTCTAAATTTATCAGGATTATGGATATTAAAGGGAATTAAATTTAGAATATTCTCTATTTTATCGCGTAGTTTTTCTTTAAAATCCTTTTCTAAATCACTTAATTTAAGCAAATTGTATTTTAAATCTTTGTAGGTAGGATTTAGCTCCAACCAGCTTTTCGGGGTAAGCATCCCAAAAAGTAAGCAGAGTTCAGCGTGCTCCTTTACAAGGGATTGTATAAAAAGAACGCTCTTATTGGGCCTTAGCCCGAGAGCTAACCAATCTATCATAACCTCTATTATGTTTTTTCTAAGTTCTTTAGTGTTCTTATATGCAGTAGTAAGAGCGTGCCAATCTGCTATAAAGAAAAAACATTCATGTTCCTCTTGGAGCTGTACCCAGTTTCTTATAACGCCGAAGTAGTGTCCTAAATGAAGTCTACCGGTGGGTCTCATTCCGCTAACTACACGCATAGGAGTTATTTTATCTTTTAGCAAACTGTGAGGTTTCTAAAATTATATACTTTTCATCATAGTTTATGAAATTAATGTTAAATTTAAATTGTATGAGCGGTCAGGTTATTTTTGAAA
>DQTK01000034.1 GCA_015662815.1 Aquifex aeolicus
CCTTCATATAGATAGCTTTGAGCCATGGTAAGTTCGTATAAATCAGTACAAAGCCCTAAATATTCCATAATTAAAAAGTTTAAAATTAAACTAATGCTGAGGATAGGTGTCCTTGTATCTGGAAGAGGAAGCAATCTCCAAGCGATAATAGATACCATAAAATCCGGAAAGCTAAACGCAAGCATTGAGGTTGTAATATCCGATAACCCGAAAGCTTATGCTTTAGAACGGTGTAAGAAACACAAGATAGATTATCAGATTATAGAAATGAAAAATTCTCCTTCCCGAAAGTATTTTGAAGAAAAAATCGTCGGGATTTTGAAATCTAAGAACGTTGAACTTGTCGTTCTTGCAGGATTTATGCGTATTCTCTCAAGTTATTTTCTAAAGAATTTCCCTTATAGGGTTATTAACATCCATCCTTCTTTGATACCGGCTTTTCAAGGCCTTCACGCCCAGAGGCAAGCGTTGGACTTTGGAGCTAAGTTTACTGGTTGCACCGTTCATCTAGTAGATGAGAGTGTAGACGGTGGACCTGTAATAATCCAAGCTGTGGTACCTGTACTTCCAGAAGATACGGAAGACACACTGGCTCAAAGAATCCTAAGATGGGAACATAAGATTCTACCTCAGGCTATACAGTGGTTTTCTGAGGAAAGGGTAATAATTGAAGGAAGGAAAGCATTTATAAAAGATGCTAGATACGGAGAACTTCCCGTAAATCCTGCCCTGGAAATTTTCTGAAACCTTTTATCAGAAATAAGTTAATAAGGGAAAAAAGCGGTACAAATCTATAGAGGAAGTTTATAAGGTTTATAGGAGCTGTTGTTGCTTTTTGAGGGCCTTTAGTATCTTCTTTCTCCTGTTTCTCTCTCTTTTTTTCTTCCTTTCACTCGGAGGTTCATAATGTTCCCTTCTTTTTAGCTCCGTAAGAATTTGTTCTTGCTCTACTTTTGCCTTAAACCTCTTTAAAACCTTTTCGAGAGGTTCACCTTCGTTAACTATTACTGTAACCAAACCTTCATCACCTCCTTTTACAAGATTAAGATTTTAGCAGATAAAAATAAAAGAAACATATGATTACAATATTATACTTGGATACCTTACCTTGTGAAATCCTTGATTAGCCAGTTTAAAAAAAGTAGACAGTTTGAGAGAGAATAGGATAAAGCAATTAGAATGAAGCTAAAGAGAGGCAAAGGGTTATATTGGTTTGACGAAGCTCGTATGTTTTGGCTAAACTTCCTGTTGTAAATTCCAACTCCCCTAATTATTAAACAGACTCAACTAACCTTGACATGGATCTAAAACGCTGGTATATCTTTAACTTAGCCTTGAACCGGTGGAGGGTTGTATGGAATATGTAGCTTTAGGAATAGCTTTAATTGTAGCTTTGCTCATAGCCCTTGGACAAGCTTTTATAAATGATATTCTAGGTTTCAAAAAAAGAGACCCTTTGGAAGATTACCCTTACGAATGTGGTGTTCCTCTATACGACAAAGAGGCAAGGGGGACCTTTAAACAAGGTTATTATATACTAGGATTGCTTTTAATCCTTTTCGATATAGAAGCCGCCTATCTATTTCCCTGGGCAGTTGTTTTCAAAGATATAGGCATTTACGGATTAATTGAGGTCATAGTGTTTGTGGGAATATTGGCATTAGGTTTTATATACGCTTGGAGAAAAGGAGCCCTTAATTGGGAAATGTAGGAGGTAAGAGCCATGGTTGCAATAAATTCTAATGGATTTGTTACTACTACGGTGGAGGAACTTCTCAGATGGGGAAGGAGGAATGCACTCTGGCCCGTGACTATAGGACTGGCTTGCTGTGCTATAGAAATGATGCATGCCGCAGCATCAAGATTTGACCTTGATAGGTTAGGGGTAATATTCAGAGCATCTCCTAGACAATCTGACGTTTTAATAGTTGCGGGTACGGTTGTAAATAAAGTTGCTCCCATGCTTAAACTCATTTGGGACCAAATGCCCGATCCTAAGTGGTGTATTTCCATGGGAGGCTGTGCATCAGCAGGAGGACCTTTTCCCACATACTCAACTCTTCAGGGAATTGACAGAATAATACCCGTAGATGTTTACATTCCCGGATGCCCTCCTACACCCCAAGGTCTCATATACGGAATTCTTCAACTTCAGAGAAAAATCAAAGAGCAAGGAATAACCAAGTACGACAAGCTATTCGCAGACTTTAACAGAGAAATAGAAAAAGAAGGCATATTTGTACCCAGAGAACTCAAAGTGTGAGGACAAGTAATGAAATGGATTAACAGGGCAAGTGCTGAGAGGGTTAAGCAGGAGTTCAAAGATAAGGTTTGTTATTTTGAAACAAAGTATACCAAGGGTTTTGAAACTTCATACGAGAACTTAAATAAATTACTAAGGTACCTTAAGGAAAAAGAAAGATTTTTACACTTTGTAGATTTAACTTGTATAGACTTCCCCGAACATCCCAAAAGATTCCAGGGAATCTATATACTTTACAATCCCGAAGAAAATGAAAGAGTTATCGTAAAGTGCTGGGCTGAGAACGGAAAACTGCCTTCAATAGAAGATTTGTGGCCCGGTGCTAAATGGGCAGAAAGAGAAGCTTACGATATGTTTGGTGTGGTCTTCGAAGGCCACGACAACCTCAGACGTATGTTCATGTGGGAAGGTTATGAATACTATCCTCTCAGAAAGGACTTTCCTTTACAAGGAGTTCCTGAAGTAGAATTACCTTCTATTACAGAGGTAATTCACGGAAGAACAGACCCTCCTTCCCACGATTTTGAATTGGTTCATACGAAACTACCTACATTGGAAGACCTTGAAAGAACGGAAAAAGCTAGACTTAAAAAGAAAGCGGAACTTGTGTTGAACTGGGGCCCTCTTCATCCCGGAACCCACGGAACAATTTGGTTCCTCTTTGACCTCGAAGGTGAAAAAGTAGTTCAGAGTGATGTAATCCTTGGACAACTGCACAGAGGAATGGAAAAATTAGCGGAAAATCTCCATTATTTCCAGTTTCTACCTTACACAGACAGAATGGACTACATCTCCGCTATATGTAATGAGCTTTCTTACGTTGAAACGGTTGAAAGACTCCTCGGAATAGAAGTTCCAGAAAAAGCCAGATATATAAGGACTATGTTTGCCGAACTTCAGAGAATTAATTCCCACTTACTCTGGTTAGGAACGGGAGCTCTTGACTTGGGAGCTCTTACAGTATTCCTCTACGCTTTCAGAGAAAGAGAGAAGATAATGGACATAATCGAAGGAAATGCAGGATATAGATTAACGACCTGTTTCCTGAGAATAGGGGGAGTCCACTACGACCTTGCAGAGGGAACCCTTGACGTTGTAAAACATTTTATTAAGGATTTCCCTCAAAGACTAAAGGAATATCATGCTCTCCTTACCAGAAACAGAATATGGCTCAGAAGAACAAAAGACATTGGAGTAATCACAAAGGAAGATGTCCACAACTATGGTTTATCGGGGCCCGTTGCAAGAGGTTCAGGAGTTCCCTACGACCTTAGGAAGCTTCAGCCTTATGCAGCTTACGATGAAGTTGATTTCGATATTCCCGTAGGAGAAGTCGGAGATGTATACGATAGATACTTGGTAAGAATGGAGGAAATGGCTCAAAGTATAAGAATTATTGAGCAGTGTGTGCAGAAACTTGAGAAACTTCCCAAAGATACACCTTATATAAATAAAGAACATCCTGCAGTTATACCACCAAAGGAAGATGTTTTCCACAACCTCGAAAGTATGGTTAAGTCCTTTAGAGTTGTTGTTCACGGAGAGAATGCTCCTCCGGGAGAGATATACTTCGGCGGTGAAAATCCGAGAGGAGAACTCGGTTTCTTTATCTACTCAAAAGGCGGAGGTAATCCTTACAGGCTCAGGATACGTTCAGGGGCTTTGTACAACCTTTCAATATTCCCAAAACTCATACAGGGAAGAACCATAGCTGACGCTATAGCATTACTGGGAAGCCTTGACCCAGTAGTAGGTGAAACGGATAGATAGGAGGGCTTTTCATGGAAAGCCTTTTATATTCGCTTCTTTTTACTTTAGTTAAAGTATTAATAGTTTTCCTCACAGCACTGGGAGTGGGGGCTTATCTAACTTGGTTTGAAAGAAAGTTAGCCGGGCATATTCAAAACAGATTAGGACCTACCGTCGTTGGGCCCTTTGGTTTGCTCCAGCCCATAGCAGATGCTATAAAGCTTGCAACAAAAGAAACAGTAATTCCAAGAGGTGCCGATAAACCTGTCTACTATATGGCGATAATAATGGCTCTTGTACCTTCTATACTACTTCTAGCAGTGATTCCCTGGGGCCCAGGTTTTATGGTAAACGGAAAGTATATAGAACCTATAATTGCAGATGTAAATATAGCACTTCTTCTTGCTTTTGCCTTAGGGTCTTTATCAGTTTACGGAACTATTTTTTCCGGTTGGGCTTCCAATTCAAAGTATGCGTTCATAGGTTCTCTTAGAAAAGCGGCAGTCGTTATAGCTTACGAAGTCGTTTTAGGTTTCTCCGTTCTTGGGGTAATCCTACTTGCCGGGACATTCAGCACGGTAGGTATAGTTGAAGCTCAAATTCAAAAGGGGGTGTGGTTTATCGTTTATCAACCCGTAGCTTTTATCCTCTACCTTTACTGTATGCTTGCAGAGAGTGGAAGAGTTCCATTTGATATTCAAGAGGCGGAAGCGGAATTGGTTACCGGTTATAACGTTGAATACGGTGGTATGAAATTTGGGGCTTTTCCTCTCGCGGAGTGGTATGTAAACGTAATAGCTCTTTCCGCAATAGCTGTAGTTCTCTTCTTCGGAGGATGGGATGGACCTAAAATTCTCGGTCCGCTTTCACCTTACTTCTGGTTCGTAGCTAAAACCTTTGCTTTAGTATTCTTTACAATATGGCTACACTGGACTTTACCAAGATTTCAGGCGAAAGACATTACAGAAATAGCATGGAAGATATTACTTCCCATAGCCATTCTTAACGTTATTATTACCGCTGTTGTAGTTTACATTTTCTGAGGAGGACTGATATGAAGGTAAAAAGGCTAAATAGGAAAGATTATTTAAACATTTTGGAAACTATATTCTTTATAGACTTCCTTAAAGGTCTTTCTGTGACCTTGAAAAATCTCCTGAGAAAGCCTGTCACTACGGAATATCCGAAAGAGAAGCTTACTCCTCCTAAGCGTTTCAGAGGTGCACACGGACACTTCGTGTGGGATGGAACCGAGCCGGATTCTCTCAAAGCTATAGAAAAGTTTATGTCCTATGAAAAAGCAAAAAGCAGGTGCGTTGCTTGTTATATGTGTCAAACGGCCTGTCCTATGCCTACACTCTTCAGAATAGAAGCGGTTCAACTCCCGGATGGGAAGAAAAAGGTTGTGAGATTTGACATGAACCTCCTAAATTGTTTATTTTGTGGACTTTGTGTAGATGCTTGTCCGGTAGGTTGTCTTACTATGACAGATATATTTGAATTGGCGAATTACTCCAGAAGGAATGAAGTGTTGCATATGGAAGATTTAGAGAAGTTTGCCATAGACTTTAAGCAAAGAAGAGGAGATGAACCTGATAGAATTTGGTCTAACGATGAAGAAAGGGAAAAACTATGGGGGAAGATAGAGTGGAGTGGATAATATTCGTTATTTTAGGAACTTGGTTAATCCTTTCAGCTTTAGGTACCGTCTTCGTAAAGAGTCCTATTCACGTCATTCTTTTCTTTCTATCTACACTTCTGGCTATGGCGGCTATTTTCCTTGCCCTGGGAGCAGAGTTACTTGCAGGTATACAGCTTATTATTTATGCGGTAGCAATAGTAGTTTTTTATGTGCTTGTAATAACTACAATTCCTTGGGAAAAAATTAAACGGTTTGGAGGAATTTACAAAAGCGAACTTATGATAGCTTCTCCTATTTTGTTCATACTTTTCCTTCTAATGAGTTATATGGTAGTAAAAGGGAAATTTGCTCAGCCAGTGGGTTTTGTAAAAGACAATGTAAAAGATTTAGGTGAAGAACTGTTTACTTCTTATTTATTTCCCTTTGAAGTGGCTTCCATAATTTTATTAGTTGCCATGATAGGAGCGATCCTACTTGGTAGAAAAGAAGAGTGAAAAGCTAAGAGGTGAGGTGCGATGGATATAATAAAGGCTTATATAATCTTAAGTATCGCTTTATTTCTTATAGGATTTCTCGGTGTTATAGTTAGAAAAAATCTAATAACCATTTTGGTAAGTACTGAATTAATGCTTAACGGTATAAACCTTGCATTTGTGGCAGCAGATAAAGCCCTAGGAAGGGTTGACGGGCAAATTTTTGCCTTTTTTGTATTAACAGTTGCTGCTGCAGAAGTTGCCGTAGGTTTAGGATTGGTAATTTCGATATTTAGACTTAAAGGTTTTGAAGCTTCCCATGAAATATCTCAGTTGAGGGATTGAAATGGTGGAACTGGGAATAGTTCTTACACCGCTAATAGCGTTTTTAATAATCCTTGTATTTGGGAAGAAGATAGGGGATTTAAAAAGCGGTATACTGGCCTCGGTAGCAGCAGGTCTTACCGCTGTGTTCTCTTTCGTTGTCACACTAGAAGCTATCCATAACCCGATTCATATCAAGCTTTACAACTTCTTACCTATAGACAACTACACCCTACAAATAGGTTTCTACTTCGACTCCCTCTCTTCCATAATGACACTGGTAGTTACCTCCGTAGC
>DQTK01000085.1 GCA_015662815.1 Aquifex aeolicus
CAACTATTAGCTTTTCCATAGAATTATATTTTTATATAGCCTAAAGGAGTGAAATTAATCTTACCTTTTCCTTTAAAATTATTAAAACTATGAATACACTGGGTGAGAAATTAAGGGAGAACAAAGGAAACAACCCCCAAAGCAGAAAGGTAAACAAGCAAACAAATGAAATTTTTCCAACCACTCAATTCCAAGAATCTTACCTTTGAAAACAGTCCCTTGAGCCCTTTATCCGCTAAAATCCTATGCTTACTAATTTGACTAAGTTTTTCTATTAATTCTTTTGCTCTATACTTCTCTTATTTTACTTTTTCTCACCCGGCGTGTATGTAGTTTATAATCATAAGGTATTATGAGAAAGTCTATTCTTTTAATCCTTCTGGCTGTGGTGATAAATTTTGCCAGTGTACTTGAAGATTTACAAGATGAAATAACCTCACTGGTTGAGAAAGTTTCTCCTTCTGTAGTTACTATTTTTGTAATAAAGGAACAAAAGGATATATTTCCTATACCTCAGATGCCCTTTGATTTTCCTTTTAGATTCAATAAACCTTTTATTAGGAAAGAAAGAACTCTGGGTAGCGGTGTAATAGTAAAGTACTATGAGGATAAGGAAATAGCTTATATTCTCACAAATGCCCACGTTGTTAAGAACGCCGTAAGAATAATAGTCAAACTTGATAAATACACGGAAAAAAAAGGAGAAATTGTAGGAATAGATACCAAAACCGATATAGCGGTTGTAAAGATTCCTACAAAGGGAGTAGAAAATTTTGAGAAAAGGCTTGCAAAACTGGGAAATTCCGACGAACTAAAAGTAGGTCAGATAGTTTTTGCTATAGGAAATCCTTACGGTTTGGAAAGAACTGTTACTATGGGAGTTATATCTGCTCTAAGAAGAAGTATAGGAATTACCCAGTATGAAAACTTTATACAAACAGATGCAGCTATAAATCCCGGAAATTCAGGAGGACCCCTTGTAAATATAGAAGGGGAAGTGATAGGAATCAATACTGCAATTATTGCTGGAGCACAGGGATTGGGATTCGCAATTCCCATAAATCTTGCTAAATGGGTAATGGAACAAATAATTGCCCACGGAAGGGTTATCAGAGGATGGTTGGGAGTTATGATACAAAATATTACCCCGGATATAGCTGAGGCATTGGAAATTAGAGAAGGAGTACTTATTGCTCAAGTAGTTCCCGGAAGTCCGGCGGAAAAAGCCGGGATAAAAGTCGGAGATATAATAATTGAAGTAAACGGTAAGAAAATAAAGGATGTGAGAGATCTTCAATTTACGATTATGAAAATCAAACCGGGAACCAAAGTAACTATAACGGTTTTGAGGGATGGAAAAAAACTAAAACTGAAGGCCCTAATAGGAGAATATCCGGAAGATAAAGCAGAAATTAAAGGTAAAGCTACTCCCGAAAATCTCGGTCTACTTCTTAGAGATTTAACCCTTAAAGAGAAACAGGAACTCGATGTCCCGTACGGTGTTCTGGTAGAGGGAATATATCCCAACTCCCCGGCAGAGTACAGCGGAATACAACCGGGAGATGTCATTCTGAAGGTAAATAACCATCCCATAAGGAGTGTAGAAGAATTCTTTTCGTTAATAAACAAACTCAGAAATTTAGGAAGAACAAAAGCATTGCTTCTGGTAAGGAGAGGGGAGTCGAATATATTTATTACTCTGGATTTAGAATGAGGTTGAAAAAATGATTCCAGATACGGAACAAGAGCTAATAAACCAGTATCTAAAAAGTATTTCAAAGATACCTTTGCTTACACCTGAAGAAGAAAAAGGGCTAGCAAAGAGGGCTAGACAGGGGGATAAAGAGGCTTTAAAGAGGCTAGTAGAAGCTAACCTTAGATTCGTAGTAAGTGTTGCAAAACAGTATATCGGTTATGGATTACCATTTTCCGAGCTAATTGCCGCTGGGAATCTCGGACTCCTTGAAGCTGCAAAGAGATTTGATCCAGATAGAGGAGTAAAATTTATATCCTACGCGGTCTGGTGGATAAGACAAGCTATAATGCAGGCTTTATCTCAACAAACAGGAGCTGTAAGAATTCCTCTGAAACAGTCTCATCTGATAAATAGGATTTCCCATATATACGGTGAGCTTTCTAAAAAACTTGAAAGGGAACCATCCCCGGAAGAAATAGCGGAAGAACTTACAAAACAAACCATAGCAAAAGAATTGGAAAAGGAATTGGGTAGGAAACCTACACAGAAAGAAATAGAAGAACGATTTAAGGAAGAGGGCTATAAGATACCTCCCGGGGAAATAGAAAAGTATCTTCAGGTTTGTAGAGTACCTTTATCCCTTGATGCTCCTGTAGGAGAAAATGAGGATACATTCTTCATAGATTTTCTCAGTAAATACGGTACCGCGGAGGTAGAAGAAAAGGTTATTCAGGAAGTAATTCAAAGAGAAATAGACGACCTTCTCAGTAAGCTTACGGATAAGGAGAGAAGAGTGATAGAACTGAGGTTCGGACTAAAGGGAAATGAACCTAAAACCTTAAGGGAGATAGGGGAAATCTTAGGTCTCTCCAGAGAGAGGGTAAGACAGCTGGAAACAAGGGCTCTTAGAAAGCTAAGGAGTCTCGCTATGAAAAGACATCTTAAAGATTTCTTGAGCTGATGGATGGAGCCCTTCTGATTGACAAACCTAAAGGATTAACTTCTACCCGAGTAGTTGAAGAGGTAAAAAGGAAACTAAAAGTAAAAAAAGTAGGGCACACCGGTACTCTGGACCCTATAGCTACTGGATTGCTTATACTTCTTGTAAATAGGGCAACTCGCTTTGCTCAATTTCTACTGAGTTTTCCAAAAACTTATATCTTTACTCTTAAATTCGGTGCACAAACTGATACTTATGACGCTCAAGGAAAAATTCTAAAAACCTTTGAGGGAGCTTTGAACTGCGGGAAGCTTAAAGAAATATTGTCTGAATTTCAAGGAGAAATACTCCAAACTCCACCTCCCTTCTCGGCGAAAAAAGTAAAGGGAAAAAGGGCTTATGAACTTGCCAGAAAAGGTAAAAAAGTAGAGTTAAAACCGGTAAAAGTTAAGGTTTATAATCTCGAGCTTCTGGAGTGCCTTCCTGAATTAAAGGAAGCTAAATTACTCGCAGAAATTTCTTCAGGAGGATACATCAGGAGTCTTGCTCACGATATAGGACAGAAATTAGGTATCGGTGCGTATGTAAAGGAGCTCC
>DQTK01000071.1 GCA_015662815.1 Aquifex aeolicus
GACTTTTCCCTTCTTTCCGAAAGTAGGTCTATATCCGTAATTGGCTACTCCCATATACTTATCGTCCACCTTTACCGCATAAACTCCTTCTTTGAGGCATAAGTTCTCAGTGTTCTGGAGATTTGCCGTAGGAATACCTATTTTGCTTCCTCTTCCATCTCCTTTTATTACTTTTCTCTTTACCCAGTAGTTGTGCCCTAAGTACTCCTTTACTTCGTCAATTCTCCCTTCTTTAAGGAGTCTCCTTATAAGAGTACTGCTTACAATATGCCCGTTTACCTTGAAAGGCTCAGCTTCTTCTACCTCAAATCCGAGCTCTCCTCCTATCTCCTTTGCAAGTTTTATTTCTCCCTCCCTTTTGTATCCGTATCGCCAATCATAGCCTACGAGAAGATATCTACACTTTAGTTTTTTATAGAGTATTTCTTTCAAGAAATCCTTTGCTCTAATTTTGGAAAAATCCTTATCAAACCTTATAAAGCATAGATAGTTTACTCCCAACTCTCCAAAAGCCTCTATTTTTTCATCTATATCGGTAAGTTCACAGGGAAGTAGTCCGGGTGCTAATACTTTGAGCGGATGGGGGCAAAATGTGAGAACAAGTGTTCTTAAATTTTCCTTTTCTGCCCTTTTCTTTACTTTTTTTATTAAGTACCTGTGTCCTAAATGAATACCGTCAAAATTACCTACGGTAATTGCGGTGTTTTCTTTGATGTCTTCGAGATTTTCTAGCTTCCTATACGGACAGTTTTTTCCGTTGAGTTTAAGGACAAAAACCCTCATAAACTTTTCATCCCGGAGGCCATTCCATTTTCCTCCCGCCTATAAGGTGAAGGTGAAGATGAAATACACTCTGTCCGGCATCTTTACCTACATTGAAAACTAACCTATAGCCTTTATTTAAATTTTCATCCGGAGCTATTCCCAAATCTTGAGCAATCCTTCTTGCTACATAAAACATATGTCCGACAAGACATTCATCCTCAGCTTCGAGAGTTTGAACTCCCACTATATGTTTTTTGGGAATTATTAAAATGTGGAAGGGTGCCACCGGATTGATATCGCGGAAAGCGTACACCTTGTCATCTTCATAGACTTTTTGGGAAGGAATTTCTCCTTTTATTATCTTGCAAAAAATGCAGTCTCTTTCCTGCATAATTTAATATTTTATCCTGCAATTGTTAAAATGTTAGAAAATCCTTATAAAAGGACCGATAGGAGGTGAAAAATGAAAAGATTAATCCTCGGGATAGCCACCATATTTGCAGGTGCCCTTATTCTAAAATCCTGCGGTGAGCCTTACAACGCTGCAAAAGATATCGTGGAAGATTTTATGGAAGAAGTTATGGAAGGTGAAGGAAAAGAAGCGGTTCAATTTATTCATCCAAGTTACAGAGATGAACTCACCAAAAACCTAAAACTTCCTGTTCAGCTTACGGAACTTAGACCTACGGAGCTATTGGCTTGTGCACTTAGCTCTATGGGAGTGAACATAGAAGACGTTGATATCAAAGATACAAAAATGGTAAACAGAAATACTGCAAAGGTAATAGTCAGCGTTAAAGACAAAGAAGGTCTTGAGAAACTATTTACTTTTGTAGTGGTAAAAGAAGGAAATAGATGGTATATAGTCAAAATAGATAAATACGTTCCCCCTATCTCAGAGTGAAGGTTTTAATCTGGCAGACCGCTTTTTTGGGGGATGTGGTTCTCACCACTCCCCTTATAAAAACTCTGAAGAAGAATTTTAAAGATATTTTAATTGGCTTTGTAGGAAGACCTTTTATAAGGGATTTATTTAAAGATTTCAATATAGAACTTATTCCTTTCTCAAAGGGATTTATAGAGAGTTTTAAAATAAGGGAAAAAATTAAAAGCTACGATATAGTAATCTCTCCCCATCGTTCCGCAAGGACAGCCCTAATACTCTTCTTCTCTGGTATTAAAGAAAGAATAGGTTTTGATAAGTCCGAACTTCCCTTCCTCTACACCGAAACCGTAAAACACCGCTGGGAAACTCATGAAGTTGATAGAAACCTTGAACTTCTGAAACCTTTAGGAATTAGAGAATTTGTTAGAGAGACGGAACTAAAAATTTCCGAGGAAGATTATGAAGAAACCCTTAAAAAGTTCAATCTCGAGGAAAAAGGATACGTTGTTCTTTCTCCCTTTTCTAACTTTCGATTGAAGGAATGGAGTATAGAAAACTGGGCTACCTTGATAAACAAAATGAGTGTTCCGGTTGTAATTACGGGAACCAGAGAAGACTTACAAAAATCGAAGTTTTTAGAAACTCTGGTAAAGAAAAGATTTATTAACCTAACCGGTAAAACATCTTTAAGGGAGCTGATGGCACTGCTAAGAGGAGCAAAAATAGTGGTGGCCAACGATTCCTCTCCTGTGCATATAGCCAATGCCTTCGGTGTTCCCGCTATTACAATTTATACGGCCACATCTCCGGTATACGGTTTTTATCCTTTGATAGGAAAATATGTAAAAAATCCTGCTCCTTGTTCTCCCTGTTCTCCGAATCCTAAAAGGTGTAAAAAAGGTACGGAAGAATGCTTAAATATTCCCACTCCCGAGATAGTCTTTAGCTCTATTGAGGATTTCCTTTAGGTTAATCACCTTCGAATTGGGAGAAGGATTTTCATAGGGAGTAAGTTTTCCCTTTTCTTCTACAATTTTTGTATTTTCCAATTTTTTCCACCGCCCGGTATCTTTAGTCTTTACGTATACCTCTTCTAGGTTTCCTTTAAATATATTCCCCCTTTTTACGAAGGAATCAGGTTCTTTGAGAAGTTGAATAAGATGATCGCAGTTATCAAAGAAGTAAGTGTAATTGCTTATTTTTGCCGTGCACAGTTCATCCTCACGTATTATCAATACATTACAAACCGGGCACCTTGCTTCTTTCGGGGGGGTGAAATTTTTAGTTTTTTCAGGATTTTTCACAACGTAGAAAACGAGCCCACCGAGAAGTAAAGCTGTAATTATAAAGTTAACCAAGGCTATGTAGGGAAAGTATTCTCTGAATACCAGCCCGACAAGGTTTGTAAGTATGCTCAGGACAACTATTGATGCTGTAGCGACAACATACCTGAGTTTGTATCCCTTAAAGGCTAAAAAAATACTTATAACTATTGCTACAGCTTCTAATAATCTCGTCAATACTATAACTACTACCAACCCGTAGTTTTCAAATTCCAGTATAAAAATATACTATATTAGTTCCATAAATAGTTCTCTGAGCCTTATAATAACTCCCTTTTCCCCCAAAAGGTACCTGAGAGGTTCCAAATCTTTCCTAATTTTTTCTTTATTTTCGTATACTTCGTAAAATTTATTTAAAATTTCCCGACTTCCCTTTTGGATTAATTCGGGGACAACTTCCCTCTTCAAGAGAATGTTTACCAGACTTATATACGGGACTTTTACCAATCTTTTAGCCACTATATAGGTTAACGGGTTAACGTTGTAATAAACGAGGTGTGGGTTTCCCGCAAGTGCAGATTCCAGAGATGCCGTCCCGGAAGCTATTATCGATACATCGCTGTAAAAAAAACAATCGTATGAAGCTTTATCGTATGCAAGAGTTTTTATATTAAGGCTTTCTTTTATAAATTTTTCAAACTCGATAAAAGTTGGTGCGACTGGTTCAAAATCTTTCTTAAAGTAGTGAACTAAATCTCTGAACAATTTTACGTGTCTCTTTATCTCTCCGCTTCTGCTTCCCAAAAGTATAGGGAGTGGTTTTTCTCTAAAACTTCTTAAAAATTCCTTCTTAGTCTTTACGGGTTTCACCAAATCCACAAGAGGGTGCCCTAAGTAGTGAACCTTTAAATTCGGGAACCTCTCGTATATTTTCTTTTCAAAGGGAAGTATAACTATAAGATGGTCTACCAAGTTTCCTATGGATTCTGCCCTTTTAGGTTTCCACGCCCACACCTGGGGAGAAATGAAATAGATAACTTTTTTTACACCGATTTTCCTCGCTTCTCTTAAGAGTCTGAGGTTCAAAGCCGGAGCGTCGCAAAGGATAAGTGTATCAATACTTCTGAGCTTATTCAGTATTCCCCTATAGATTTTCAAAAATTTTGGAATTTTATTTAAAGCCTCAACTAATCCTACGGTTGATATCTCCGAATACCTTGCTACGCGTCTAATACCTATGGTTTCCAGTCTCTCATCGGTAAGTCCGTAAATTTCTAAATTGTTAAAGCCTTCTTTAAATATTTCGTAAATATAATTAGAAGCGGACTTATCCGCTAAGGAGATAAATACCCTCTTCACTTCTTGGAGAGATTCTCAATTCTGTCGGTTATCATATCTATTATTTCCTCAAATATACCCTTTACTTGTTCAGCCATACCTATGAGCTCCTTATTACCGTTTTTGTAAGCCCTTTCTACGTAAGGCATTATTTGAGTTTCAAAGTATTCTTTGTATTCAAAAAGGTCGTATTTGAGTTCATCTTCTTGAAGGTCTTCAATTATCGCTTCATACTCCATCTTCCTGAGTTTTGCGGATATCAAAAGGTTTTTAAGCTCCATCTCTAAATTCCCTTTATCTTTTCCGGCATTTCTTGGGTCCGCAGGCATAGTTAAAATTAATATAGCACCTAAATTTATATATCCGATGATTAAAGCCATTTACATTCATATACCCTTTTGCTACTACAAGTGTCCTTACTGTGATTTCTTATCCGTTGTAGAATCACCTATCAGTAAGCAAGAATATATAAAAGCCCTTTTCAGAGAATTTGAACTTTACAAGGATTTGGAAGCTTGTATAGAAACCGTTTACTTCGGCGGAGGCACACCGTCGCTACTCAGTCCCGATGAAATAGGAAAAATACTGGAGAGGCTTTATAAAACCTTTGACCTCTCTCGGGTAAAGGAAATTACCCTTGAATGTAATCCCGAAACTTACAGGGAAATGGAGTTTAAAGAGATTAAAGAACTCGGGATAAACAGAATAAGCATAGGTGTTCAAAGTTTTACAGAGAAAGGGTTAAAAATCTTGGGAAGAAAACACACACTTGGCGATACATACAGGTGTCTGGAATCTGTTTTCAGCTCTGGCCTTGAAAATGTTAATGTAGACTTGATTTGGGGTTTCCCTTCACAAAATGAAGAGGATTTATACAGGGAATTTGAAGAACTGGAAAAGTTCCCGGTAAAGCATATATCTACATACTTACTTACACTCTACGATGACACTCCCATGGGAATTTCTTATAAAAAGGGAAAATTTAAACTACCCGAAGAAGAAAAAATAGATAGATTTCATAAAATTCTCTCAGAAAATTTAAAAAGGATCGGTTTTGAAAGATATGAAATCTCGAACTGGGCAAAGGAAGGATACGAATGCAAACATAATCTCGTTTACTGGAAAATGGAAGAGTTTCTCGGATTCGGGGTTTCAGCTTGGGGATTTTACGAAAATAATAGGTACGGAAATACAAGAAATATTTATAAATACTTTAAACTCCTTGAGGAGAAAAAAACTCCCATCGAACATAAAGTTCAGATTTGTGGTCTAGAATTTGAGAAGGAAAAAGTAATGCTGGGTTTAAGACTAACAGAAGGCATAGAGAATAAATACTTACAATTTGTACCCGAATATATCAAGGAATTTATGGAAGTGAAAAATGGGAGACTGAGAATCAAAGAAGAGTTCTTGCTTACTTCAAATGAAATCATCGCGGAAATTTTAAAGAATATGGAACTAACTTTTAATGAGGTTTAACATTTCCTTTACAGCTCTTTCAAAACCGAATATTACCGAGTTTGCAACTATAGAGTGTCCGATGTTCAGCTCCTCAACTATTCCCTTGAGCTCCCTTACAAAATCTTTAACGTTGTGGTAAGTGAGACCGTGTCCTGCATAAACTCTAAGACCTTTTCCCTTGGCATAAATCCCCGCTTCCTTTATCTTTTTAAGTTCCCTTTTTGCCTCCTCAAATTTGTGTTCGTTCCACAAGTTAGCGTACTTCCCTGTATGTATTTCTATAGCTTCAGCTCCCACATCCGCACTCGCATCTATCTGCTCCCTTTGGGCTTCTATGAATAGGGAAATTTCTATTCCTTCTTCTTTGAAAGGCTTTAGGTAATTTTTAAGGTATTCCCTCATAGAGAGAACATCTAACCCTCCTTCTGTCGTAATTTCTTCTCTTCTCTCGGGAACTAACGTTATTCTATCCGGCTTTACGCGAAGCGCTATCTCTCTCATTTCCTCCGTGGGTGCCATCTCCAAGTTCACAGGAATAGTAATCAATTCTTTGATAAGTTCTAAATCCCTGTCTTGAATATGTCTCCTGTCTTCCCTCAAATGTAATGTTATCTGGTCAGCCCCGGCCTGCTGGGCTATTAATGCTACAAAGACAGGAGAAGGTTCAAAGGTTCTCCTTGCCTGTCGAATCGTTGCTACATGGTCTACATTTACTCCTAACCTCATAGTAGTGAACCTCTCCGCCCTTTAGGAAGACCCGCAAGGAATTCCCGCTTCAGCGAGGGCTTTTCACCCTCTCCACGGGCGTAAATTCAGGTCACTCCGATCCGTTTCTAACTACTACCCAGTCCTTTACCATAAAGGTATTATCTATTTTATCCCTTTGTTCTACTCCACACAACCACAAAACGCCCTTACGGGTGACGAACCTTCCGTAAGGAATGGGACTTAGGGCGTGAGTTTAGCTAAATTATTTTTAATTTTTTTTTGAAGAATTAACTTAATTGTATGTCTAAGAAAAACCAAGAGCTGTCGAGAATCTTTGAAAGAATGGCCGACATACTTGAGTTTTTGGGAGAAAATCCTTATAGAATACGGGCTTACAGGAGAGTAGCGAATCTTATAGCAGAACTTCCCAAGGATGTAGAAGAAGTCTTTTTTACCAAAAAACTTCACCGTATGTCCGGAATAGGAGAATCTACCCTACTCAAGATTGAGGAATTTCTAAAAACTGGCACCGTAAAAAAATACGAAGAGTTAAGGAAAATGGTGCCGGAAAGTTTACTTGAACTTTTGGATGCACCCGGAGTTGGGCCCAAGACTCTGAAGATAGCATACGAGAAGCTGGGTATAAGAACAAAGGAAGAATTTATAAATGCTCTAAAAGAAGGAAAATTCAATAAAATTAAGGGATTTGGGCCTGCAAAGGCTACCAAAATTTTAAGGGGAATAGAAATATGGGAAAAGAGCAAAGAAAGAATTTCCCTCATAGAGGCATACTTCATGGCTCAAGAAGTCCTTGAATACATGGAAAAAGTAAAACACCTTATCGAGGATATATCCATAGCGGGAAGCTTAAGGAGAATGAAAGAAACAATAGGAGATATAGATATACTTATTTCGGCGAAAAAAGAGAACTGGTTAAAAATTCACGAACACTTTACTAAATTTCTCGGTTTGATAGAGGTCTTGGCAAAAGGGGAAACCAAATCGAGCATCATTTTGGAAAGCGGTAGGCAAGTAGACCTGAGGACCGTAGAGCCTTCAAGCTGGGGAGCAGCTCTGCAATACTTTACGGGTTCAAAACAACACAACATAAGAATCAGGGATATTGCCAAAGAGAAAGGTCTAAAAATAAATGAATACGGAGTGTTTAAAGCAGATACGGAAGAAAAATTAGGAGGAGAAACGGAAGAAGAGGTTTACAAACTTTTAGGAATGCAGTGGATTCCTCCAGAAATTAGAGAGGACTGGGGTGAGATAGAGCTTGCCCTTGAAGGCAGAATTCCGAAGCTTGTTGAATACGGAGATATAAAAGGAGACCTTCATATGCACACTACTTGGAGTGATGGTGTGAATACCCTGGAAGAAATGGTGGAAACTGCTTATAGACTGGGATACCAGTATATAGTCATAGGAGACCATTCGCAAAGTGCAAGGATTGCAAACGGGCTTACTCCAGACAGGTATAGACAGCAGTGGAAAGAAATAGAAAGATTAAATAAAGAATACAATCCCAAGGGCTTTTATATCCTCAAAGGTGCGGAAGTAGACATTTTGCCCGACGGTTCTTTGGATTTACCCGATGACTTTCTCCAACAATTTGATTTCATAGTGGCTTCCATACATTCCCGATTTGAACAGGACAATACGGAAAGAATAATAAGGGCTTTAGAAAACCCGTATGTGAATATGATTGGACATCCGACGGGTAAACAGTACGGTTATAGAGAAGGTTATACTGTAGATATTAAAAAAATCATCGAGATTGCAAAAGAAACCGGAACAGCTCTTGAACTCAACACTCAAAGGATGGACTTATCCCCAGAAAATATAAGAATGTGTATGGAAGAGGGAATATATATAGGTATAGTTACCGATGCCCACTCTGCAAGACAGCTAACTCTAATGCATTTGGGTGTTGGATTGGCAAGGAGAGGGTGGGCAACACCCGATAAGGTAATAAATACCTTTGACCTTGATAAACTAAGAGAATTCGTATATGACAAACGTAAAAAATTTGCAAAGGCTTAGGGAAAAACTCTTTTATACTCTTTCCCTTCCTTTTTATAGATAGCCTCCACCGCTATATCCATTCCTTTTAGCTTCTCGTAAATTTCCCTCGCTTTTTTCTCTCCCGCTACAGCAAGCACAACACCACATCTTGGGTCTATCTCATCGGGGATAGGTATAAGGATTGTATTCTTTTCTCCTTGTTTTTTCAGTATCTTTTCGGCTCTGATTCCTTCGGAAATCGCGGTAAAAGTTATAAAGTGGTCGGGTTTCTTTATGAACGGATTCAGGTTTATACATAACTGTCTGATGTGAAGTTTTACACCGAGAGAGTGAAACTTTATCCAATACCACAGTGAGGGTTCATGGGCTCCGTAGGTTTTTTTCAAATAAACAATTGTTTTTCCATCCTTCTTTTCTACCTTAATGAGAATATTTCCACTTTGTTTAGACCAGCTCCATATATCCCTCTCAAATCCCGGGTCTGTAGAAATTACTTTGAGAATTTCACCTTCCTTCATTTTTCTTATCGTTTCCGAAGTAATCACAACAGGCAGGGGACAACTGAGTCCTGTCAAATCCAGTTCCTTATCTTCCTTTATTTCCTCCATAAGATATATAATCTAAAGGAAAGATGTTTATTTTCTTCCTATTAATTTCCTTTATTATTACAGCTTGTACACCTAAAACAAAAGAAGTAGTTTACAGAAGAAATTTTGTAGTGGTAAAGGAAGGGAAGTTGGGTCTAAATGCCCAAGATTTTCAGTATGTGGAAAACAAAGCCACCTATTTCGGAGTTTACAATCTAAACAGAAAAGAGTTTGAAAAGGCTCTGCAAAGACTTCTTAAAGATAGAAAATTCCTCCAGTATGCATTTTATAGGATGAGTAGGTACGAAAAACTGATTGTCCCTATTTTGAAGAAATACGGTCTTCCAGAAGAGCTAAAGTATTTACCGATTGTTGAAAGTATGTACAATCCCTTTGCGGTGTCCAAAAGCGGAGCTGCGGGAATTTGGCAACTTATGCCTTTTACTGCAAAGAGGTACGGCTTGAGAATCTCTGAAAAAATTGATGAAAGATTCGACATTATCAAATCTACTGAAGCTTCGGCAAGGTATTTAAGGGACCTATTTAAAGAGTTTAAAAATCTTGAGCTTGTACTTGCAGCTTACAACTGCGGCGAAGGATGTGTAAGACGAAGAGCTAAAGGAGATTTCTGGAAGAATAAAAAGTTACTTCCCGAGGAAACAAGACAGTACGTTCCCTTATTTTTTGCAGTCCTTCATATAGCAAGAAATCCCGAAAGGTATGGACTACACATTCCCGAGAATTTGGAAAGAATAAGGGTAGTAAAGGTTCGCTCAGACATAGAAGTCAAAACCCTTTTACACCTCTACGGAATAAAGGAAGAAGCCTTCAGGGATTTAAATCCCCATATAAGGGGTAAACTTATCCCTAAGGACTCATTTATATACCTCGAGGAAAAATATTTTGTAAAAAGACATGGAATGTTATATCCTGGCGGGTGGGCGGAGTAAACGATTCGGTCAAGATAAGTTACTTTACGAAATTGGAAACAAAAAAGTTATAGAAAGGGTTGTAGAGGTAGCCAAAAGTGTATGTAGAGAAGTTTACTTAGTTGCCAAAAAACCCGAAAAGTTTTCATTTTTAAATATACCTACCCTTAAGGACTTTATGGAAATATCTGCCTCGATTGTAGGCCTTTATACGGCACTTAAAAACCTTAAAGCTCAACATGGATTAATACTTTCGGGAGATATTCCTCTTATCGAAGAACAAACCTTGAGTTTTCTGATTGAAAATTATAAACCACCAATAACCTTGATAAAAACAGATAAAAAACTTCATACACTTGTGGGTATTTATTCGGAAAAAGTTTTAGATGAACTTGAAAAATTTATCCACAAAGGAGATTTTAGAATACATAAATTCGTTAAAAGTGTTGGTTTTAGTGAATTAAAGCTACCTAAAAGCTTGGAGTATACTGTTCTAAATATGAATACAAAAGGGGACTTATTAAAAATTCTCGAGTTTATGGAAAAACTAAAAAAACTTTAAACCTTATTGCAATCGAGAATTATTCCTATATATATTATGATACTAATGGGTATAAACACTGAGGAACTGAAAAAAGAGTTTGCAAAATTCTTAAAAAAGAAAAATATGAAAATTACTAAATCTCGTTTGGATATGATAGATATCATAGCGGATTACAAAAAACATTTTGAGATAGAAGAACTGGTTAACTGGATATCAACAAGGAGTGATAAAAAAGTCTCTCGCTCAACGGTTTACAGAACGGTAAAACTCCTGGAGGAGTTCGGAGCTATCAAGGAAGTAATCAAGAAGAACAACAAAACTATCTACGAATTTATAGTAGGTCGTTCCCATCACGACCATTTGATATGCACAGAATGCGGAAAAATAATAGAGTTTGTAAACGAAGATATAGAAACCCTACAGGATGAAATATGCAGGCAGTACGGATTCAAGCCGACCCATCACAGACTAGAGATTTTCGGACTCTGTGAAGAGTGTCAAAAAAAAGATATGAAGAAGGAAGGGAGTTAGCCTTTTAGGACCTTTAAAATCTCTTCGAGTTTATTTAAATCATTCTCAAGTTCTTCTCTAATTTGCTTCTCTTTTTCCACAACATGGGCAGGAGCTTTTTTCAGGAAGTTATCATTAGAAAGCTTCTTGTTAACTCTTTCCAGTTCTTTAAGGATTTTTTCCTTTTTCTTTTCATAGGACTCTATGAGTTTTTCTAAGTCCACATGACCTTCTATATGCAGGAATATTTCCGTATCCCTTGAAAAGGTAGCTACTGTTCCCTCCGGTCTCTTATCCACCTCCTCGAAGCTTTCCAGTTTTGCAAGGTTTAAAATATGCTCTTTAAATTCCTCTATCACTTTCTTAGAAAATTCACCATCGGTTCTGAAAGAAGCCCTTACTTTGATGTTGGGTTTTATCTGAAGGTCTGAACGCAAAGACCTTATCGTAGTGATTATCTCTCTGAGTCTCTCGATTTTTTCCTTATCCTCTTCGTAAATTTCTTCCTCATTCTTTTCGGGAAATTCTGTTAGGGATATACTCTCTCCCTCGGTGTTAGGAAGTCTATGCCACAGCTCTTCGGTTATATAAGGCATAAACGGGTGCAGTATTCTCAAAGCCTTTTCAAGGACGTAAAGGAGTGTATATATTGCCGTAGTTCTTTCATTTTCTACCTTAGTTTTAAGTTCCTCATTATCCTCAGGAGCTTTTTTGTAAATTCTTTCTTTAGTAAATTCTATATACCAGTCACAGTAATCACTCCAGAAAAATTCGTATATGGCGTGTGCTGCCTGTGAGTATTGATACTCATAGAGGGCTTTGTTTACCACCTCTGCTGTTTCGTTTAGCTTAGTAATTATCCATTTGTCTTCTGCTCTTAGCGGAGCCATGTAAGGGACTCTTGCGATAAAATCTTCGGGAGTGTTAATAAGAACGTATCTCGTGGCATTCCATATCTTATTGGCAAAGTGCTTATAGCCTTCAAACTTTTCTTCAGCAAGCTTTATGTCTCTGCCTTGAACTGTGAGTATTGCTAAAGTAAATCTCAGAGCGTCCGCTCCGTATTTCTGAATAATATCCAGAGGGTCTATTACATTTCCTATTGTTTTGGACATCTTCCTTCCGTATTTGTCCCTTACAAGTGCATGAACGTAAACGTCATGGAATGGAATATCCCTTGTGAAATGGGTACCCATCATTATCATACGGGCAACCCAGAAGAATATAATGTCAAAACCGGTAACGAGTAAATCGGTCGGATAGAGATTATTGACATCTTCAGTGCTTTCAGGCCAACCAAAAACTCCGAAAGGCCAAAGTGCTGAAGAAAACCATGTGTCAAGAACATCTTTGTCCTGCTGAAGATTTTCCGAATTGCACTTTTTACATCTGAGAACCATTCTCCACTTTCCGGTCTTGGCGTTATATCTGTAAATGTTTCTTGTGGAAACCCCCGGTGCCAAAATTGCCATGGGGTTAGCGTCTTGGGTAAAAAATAGCCTCAGAGAATCCGCAGTTATATCCGTTGTATGGTATTTGTGGAAAACAAATTTTTTGTAAAAATCGAGTACAGTTATCTCAGGATGAACAAAGTGAGGGGATTTTAGAATTTTCTCCACTTCTTCAGGAGTAAATTCTTGGTCAATTTTGCCGTCAGCTATTAGATTGAAGATTATTTTGTCGTAGACTCTATCAAAGTCATCATCGGTAAATACGTTTACGTTGCCGCAGTCTTTACAGTACCAAACGGGGATTCTGTGACCCCACCATATCTGTCTCGAAATACACCAGTCCTTAAGGTTATACATCCAATCAAGGTAAAACTTCTTCCAGTGCTCAGGGATAAACCTTACTTTCGTTTCTTTCCTTTCCACTCTCCTAATCTTTTCTACCTTGACTTGAATAGGCTTTTGGGTAACCTCCAGGTCTGCCTCTCCTCTTGCTAAGGTTTTCATGAATTTCGTTTTCTTTTCTTCGAGTTTGTATAAATCTACCTTGTTGCCATCGTAAATAAACAGATATGTACCGGGTTCGATAAGTTGTTCATTTCCGGCTATTACTATTTTCGGAGCCCCTTCATAAGCAACAAAGAACTCGTAATTCTTTATCTCCTCGGCTAAATTTCTTGCTAAATTAAGGGTTTTTTCATCACCCTTGGGATAATAGATGTAAGCAAGCTCTCCTTCTCTCTTTCCTACAAGGAATTTCGCGGTTTTATCCAGAACGATAACTGCACTGTATTTGCCCTCATCTTTTACCGGGATTACAACACTCAGTTCTTCAACTTGAGCCAGTTGAACAAATATTTCTTTCTCTTCCTTCTCTTCAATTCCCTCCTCAGCAACCTTTATAGAAATATTCTTAATCCTATCGTCGGAAACTTTAACAAACCACTGGACGGAAACCATAGGTTCGATAACAGTTTTACACCTATAACAGTGTCCCACCGAGTGGGTTATTTCCTCCTCTTTTTCCAAGTAGCCCTTTTCCTGAAGTTTTTCTATTACGGATTTCCTAGCCTCGTATCTGTCAAGGCCTGCAAACTCACCCGCGTTCTCGGTCATTTTTCCTGTTTCATCTATAACTCTGACAAAGGGTAGATTATGAGTTTTTCCTATTTCAAAGTCCAATGGGTCGTGGGCGGGTGTAATTTTTACAGCTCCTGTTCCGAAATCCATCTTTACTCTTTCATCTGCTATTATGGGAATTAAATTGCTCACCTTGTTACCTTTTAAGTCCTTCCTTTCCCAGTTTACGAGGGGAAGTTTCACCTTTTTGCCTATAAGATGTTTATACCTTTCGTCGTTTGGATTTACAGCTACCGCTGTATCTCCGAGCATAGTCTCGGGTCTTGTAGTAGCTACCGTTATAAACTCTCCGGTTTCATTTCCCTCTTCCTCTACCACTGGATACTTTATGTACCAAAGAGAACCCTTTTCTTCTTCATATTCAACCTCTAAGTCAGATAAAGCTGTTAGGTCCTTAGGACACCAATTGACTATATATTCCGCCCTGTAAATTAGCCCTTCTTCGTATAAAGTTCTAAAAGCTTTTCTCACAGCTCTTGAAAATCCTTCATCTAATGTAAATCTTTCCCTTTTCCAGTCTACCGAAACTCCGAGTTTTGTGAGCTGAGTTCTTATAGCGTTTCTAGATTTCGGAACCCATTCCCAAACCTTTTTCAAGAATCCTTCCCTTCCTATTTCGAGTCTGCTTATTCCTTCTTTAGCGAGTTGTTTTTCCACAACGTACTGAGTGGCTATTCCGGCATGGTCAAATCCGGGAACCCATACACATTGTTTTCCTTTCATTCTTTGCCATCTGACTATGATGTCTTGAAGGGTTGCATTAAGAGCGTGTCCCATATGGAGAGAGCCAGTAACGTTAGGAGGAGGAATTACCACGGAAAACTTCTTCTGTTTTTGAGGTTTTTCTACGTGGTAGATAGCTTTGTCTATCCAGTATTTACTCCACTTTTCTTCTATCTCCTGAGGATTGTATTCTTTCATTTCATTCATAAAAGAAAATTTTAAAGGATTAGCATTCCATCACCGTAGCTGTAGAACCTGTACTTCTTTTTTACCGCTTCGTTATAAGCTTTCAGGATAAAATCCTTTCCTGCAAATGCTGAAACTAGAATTAGGAGGGAAGATTTGGGAAGGTGAAAATTCGTTATCATCGCATCTACTACTTTAAATTCAAATCCGGGATATATGTATAAATCTGTCCACCCCTCAAAGGGTTCATAAGGCTTTGTCTCAAGGGCTCTTACCACAGTTGTACCGACAGCTATTACCTTATTTCCTCTATCTTTAGTTTCCCTTATCTTTTTTACAGTTTCCCGTGGTATTTTTACATATTCAGGGTCTACTTTATGTTCTTCTATATCTTCCACCTTTACAGGTTTAAAAGTGCCGTAGGATACGTGTAGGGTTATGAATGCAGTTTCTATACCTTTCCTTTTTAATTTCTCCATCAATTCCTTGGAAAAGTGGAGTGAAGCGGTAGGAGAAGCAACAGCTCCTTTCTCTTGAGCGAAAATCGTTTGGTAATAAACCCTGTCGATAGGTTCTTCCTCCCTCTTTATATAAGGTGGTATAGGAATGTGTCCATACTTATTAATTAGTTTCAAAGGCTCTTTGCCGTGGAGTCCTACCCTGAATTTTCCTTCCTCTATATGCTCTAAAATTTCCACCTTAAAGTCATGGGCAACTTCAATTATTAGACCGGGTTTTATCTTCTTGCCACCTACAAGAGCCTTCCACTCATCGGGTTTTATAAAATCGGTTAGCACTATTTCAACTCTTCCACCTGTAGGCTTCCTACCGTAAAGCCTTGCAGGGATTACTTTAGTATTGTTGAAAACTAGCAAATCACCCTCTTCCAGGTATTCGGGAAGGTTTATAAATATATCATGCTTCACGCTTTTTTCTTTTCTGTTTAAAACCATAAGTCTTGCGTTATGCCTCGGAATAACGGGATACTTTGCTATTAACTCTTCTGGAAGCTCGTAATCAAATTCTTCTATTCTCATTCGAAATCATAAAGTTAATTTAAATGTTTCTGTTTATTACAAAATCAATAAGTCCTAGTATATCTTTCTTGTATTCGTTTTCGGGGAAACCCTTTAGGATTTCCTTTGCCATCTTCAGTTCTTTTTTTGCCCTCTCTTTAGTTTTTTCCACACCACCGAGTTCTATAACTTTTTGTCTGAGGGTTTCGTAATCGGATAAGCCTCTCAAGGCTTTCTTTACCTCTTCCTTATCCAATAGTTCAAGAACGGATATAAGGGGATAGGTACATTTTCCTTCTTTCAGATCATTCCCGACTGGCTTACCGAGTGTTTCCGGGTTTCCTTCATAATCTAAAGCATCATCTATAAGCTGGAAAGCTCTTCCTATTCTCAGTCCTACTTCGTATAATTTTTCCCAATTTTTGCAACTTCCGGCAAGAGCTCCTACACCAAAACAAGCCCCGAACAAAACGGCTGTTTTTCCGTCTATTATCTGAAAGTATTCCTCTTCCGAAATAATGTCTCCAACCTTAGATATCTCCAGAACCTGACCCTCCGCCATATCCATTACCGCTTGACTCACCAACTTTATCATTTCTACATTTCCATAGGTGGAAAATAGATGCAGAGCCTTAGCATACATATAATCTCCCGTAAGTACGGCTACGCCATTTCCGAAAACTAGATTTGCAGATTTTTTTCCTCTTCTCCTTTCTGCTCCATCTACGACATCGTCGTGAAGCAATGAAGCTACGTGAATGTATTCGAGTCCTACACCCAGCGGAACTGCTCTTTCGGGCTCTTGACCACACATACCGCAAGTAAGGACTGTAAATAAGGGTCTTAGTCTTTTCCCTCCGCTTTCAACTATATATTTGCCCGTTTTAAGAACAAGTTTTACCTTCGGGTTTAGCTCCTTGAGAAGTCTCTCCTCTATCGTGTCCAAAAACTTCATGACCATTCCAAAAAAATAGTGTGCCCGGCGGGACTTGAACCCGCGACCCCGGGGTCCGGAGCCCCGTGCTCTATCCACCTGAGCTACGGGCACTAATTATAATAAAATACTTTGACTTCAGTCATAACAACCTATTTATAATTGAATGATTTTATAATTCAGGTATAACGCCTATAAGGGGGTGAAGCTATGAGTTTCGAATACAGTGAAAAAGTTCTTGACCACTTCTTGAATCCGAGAAATGTAGGAGTTCTTGAAGACGCAAACGGTGTAGGTCAGTGTGGTAACCCTGCTTGTGGAGACGCAATGCTCTTTACTATAAAAGTTAATCCCGAGAATGATGTTATAGAAGACGTAAGATTCAAAACCTTCGGATGCGGTTCAGCAATAGCCGTAAGCTCAATACTTACAGAGATGATAAAGGGCAAACCTATACAGTACGCACTCAATCTCACATACAGGGACATTTTTGATGAACTGGGAGGACTACCTCCTCAAAAGATACACTGTACTAACTTAGGATTGGAAACTCTCCACGTTGCAATAAAGGATTACCTAATGAAGCAGGGTAGAGTGGAAGAAGCTTCCAAGATTCCCGATTGCTACGAAGAAGAGGAAGAACAAGAAGAAAAGCAGGAGTTTGAATTCCTATCAGGCACGTAAAGATGGGAGGAAAGAAGAAGGCTTTGGCTCTACTCTCGGGGGGGCTTGATAGCTCCCTCGCTATAAAACTCGTTCAAGAGCAAGGAATAGAGGTTAAAGCACTCCATTTCTACACAGGTTTCTGTACAACGGAGTTTAAAAGAAGACTCGGGCAAACCAAAGAAGACGGCTCTCTTTATGTAAATCCCGCTTTAAAAGTAGCTGCTCAACTCGGGGTTCCCGTAGAAATCGTTGATATATCCGAAGAATACTATAACGTTGTTATAAATCCCAAATACGGATACGGTAAAAACGTAAATCCTTGTGTAGACTGCAGAATAATGATGCTCAAAAAAGCCAAGGAAATAATGGAAAAGGAAGGGTACGACTTTATAGTTACAGGAGAAGTTCTGTACCAGAGACCGATGAGTCAAACACCCGAAAGGCTAAAACTGATAGAGAAGGAAGCAGGTCTACAAGGACTTGTTTTGAGGCCTTTATCTGCTAAAGTTTTACCGCCTACGATTCCCGAAAATAAAGGGTGGGTAGATAGAAGTAGGCTTCTCGGAATAAGGGGAAGAAGTAGGAAGATTCAAATAGAGCTCGCTAAAAAGTATGGTCTTGAATACGAACAACCTGCAGGTGGATGTTGTTATCTTACGGACGAAACCTATGCAACAAGATTTAAAGAAGCCTATTCCGTTGAGGGAATTATTACCAGAGACGACCTTGTTCTCTTTGCAGTTGGAAGACACCTTAGGCTACCCTCAGGAGTAAAGCTCATAGTAGCAAGAAACAAAGGAGAGGTTAATTTCCTAAAAGGCTTTAGAAGTAGATACGGATATGCTTACAGGAAAGACGGTAAAGGAACTTTTGCACTAATAAAAGGAACTCCCACAGAAGACGAAGTACAGCTCATCGCTGATATAATAGCAAGGTATTCAAAGAATGAACCCTCAAAGGTTGCCATTCATTTACAGGATAGAGAAATTGAATTAATAGGAATCCCTCCCGAAGATAGATTCCTAGAACAGTTTAAGATTTACGCCAAGAAGGAGGTAAAACATGGACGTTAAGGATATAAAAGCCGATGTAGTTCACGATGTTACAGGAACTTTTTGTCCTGTACCCGTGGCAGAGACTGCAAAGCAGATTAAAGAAATGGAAATAGGGCAAATTCTTGAACTTATAGCCGATGACCCCGGAGTTGTTGAGGATATACCGGCTTGGTGTAAAGCAACAGGTCAGGAATTTTTAGGAATGTATGAAGAAGATGGAGAATATCATCTTTTTGTTAAGAAAATTAGGGAGACAAAGTAATGGCTGCGGTCGTGAAGCTTACGGAAGATATTCCGCTCACTTCTCTCTTTGAATTCATGCCTGAAAGTAAGGAAGTGCTTATGGAGTACGGTTTGAAAAAGATTATTGACGATGGAGTTTACGATATCATAGTTCCAAGACTTACTTTAAAAGGTTTCATGAACTTAATGAATCTTCCCGAGGAAAAGAGGGAATTATTGTGGAGTAAACTTGAGGAGCTTTACAATAAAAAAATAACGGAGGCTAAGTGATGGCTGAAGTTAAAAAAATTGCAGAAGTTGAAAAAGTTTTGGAAAAGATTAGGCCTGCTTTAAAAGAACATCAAGGAGAACTAAAACTGGTTGATATTAAAGATGATATAGTCTATCTTTCTTTTGAAGGCGGATGCTCCAGTTGTCCTATAGTTGACATTTCCCTTAAAAACTTGGTTGATACAGTAATTAAAGGAAATATTAAATGGGTTAAAAAAGTAGAAATAAGCCAACAGAAATATAATCTTGGGCAGTTTGTCTAAATGATAACCTCTGAAACAGAACTATACGGGGTAATAGGTTATCCCGTAAAGCATTCCCTTTCTCCCATTTTTCAGAATGCGTTTCTCAGATGGGCTGGTATAAACGGGGTTTATTTAGCCTTTGAGATAGACCCGCAAAATCTCAAGGAAGCTATCGAAGGATTCAAAGCAATAGGTGTTAAGGGAATAAATATAACGGTTCCTCATAAGGAATCCGTAATTGAATATATTGATGAAATAGACTCTACAGTTAAAGAAATAGGTGCGGTAAATACCGTAAAGTTTAAAGACGGAAAGGCAAAAGGCTTTAATACCGACTGGATAGGCTTTATAAAAGCGGTAAAAATGTTATCACCTGAGCTAAAGGGAAAAAAAGTATTGCTCTTAGGAGCAGGAGGAGCTTCCAAGGCTGTAGCTTATGGCTTAATGAAGGAAAAATCGGAGGTTTACATCTGGAACAGAACCAGAGAAAAGGCGGAAAGGTTAGCAAAAAAATTCGGTTTGAAGGTGGTAAATTCCCCCGAAGAAGTAGTAGAATACGTAGATGTAATAGTCAATACTACAACTGTGGGTTTAAAAGAAGATGACCCGGAGTTATTCAATTACGATATTATAAAACCCGAACATATCGTTATAGATATCATCTATAAGAATACTAAACTAATTCAAAAAGCAAAGGAAATTGGAGCAAAGTTTCAGGATGGTCTTCCTATGCTTATATGGCAGGGTATAGAAGCTTTTAAAATATGGAACGGATGTGAGCCACCTTACCCTATCGCAGAAAGAGCTATAAAGGACCTTGGAAGATAAAGAATTTTTTCTAAGAGAGGCTCTAAAGGAAGCTAAAAAGGCTTTTAGCAAGGGAGAAATCCCGATAGGTTGCGTAATTGTTAAAGATGGAAAGATAGTAGCAAGAGCCCATAACCTTGTGGAAATCTTGAAAGACCCTACAGCTCACGCGGAGATATTAAGTATAAGGGAAGCTACAAAATCACTGAATTCAAAATTTCTTATCGGCTGTGAAGTCTACGTATCCTTAGAACCATGCATTATGTGTTCATACGCTTTGGTGCTTGCCAGAGTGAGTAAAGTTTACTTTTCTGCGTTGGACTATAAACACGGTGGAGTTATGAGCCTACTGAATATTCTCGATGAACCTACTCTAAACCATAAGGTAAAGTGGGAGTACTATCCCATAAAAGAATCCCAAGAACTTTTATCAGAGTTTTTTAAAAGTTTAAGGTATAAGATTAAGTAGATGGCTCCCTTTAAAGAACTCCAGAGATTTATACATTGGAAAGAGAGATTTTTAAAGGATTACGAAAAGATAAAAAAAGGAGGCATTGATGTAATAGGAAGGGAAGTTAAAGAAATTCTAGGAAAGGAACCGGACGATAGACTCTTGAAAACTTTAAGATCTATGTACATAGGCGGTATGTAACACAGAGTTGAAGATGAAGAAATAAGGTACTGGACCAACTGGACTGGAGTTAAGACCTACGAAACTTTTAACAGGTTTCCCATTTTGAGTGATATAGAACTTGCGTTTGTATTTTGGTCTTTGGGTAAACTATTTGTTCCCTTACTTATGCACGAGAAAGGTGTAAAATCCGAATCCTTTAAGAAGCTTTCCGGAGAGGAGCAAGAGGAGGCTGTAATGGATGAACTCAATACCCTCTGGGAAACGCAACTAACTTTAATACTTCAAGCCCTTCAGTTTTTAGATTTAAAGTCTATTTCTAACCAAAAACCGCCCTCTGAGGGGTAAACTTTTACTCCCCATCCGTGTTCCTCTATAATTTTCTTCACTATACTCATACCTATTCCGAAACCTTTAGGATTTTTACTGAAGAATGGTTCAAATATATACTCCGCTTCCTCTTTGGAAATACCTCTTCCGTTATCCTTATAGATTAATTTTCCGTTGCTTACATATATTTTTATCTCTTTAGCACCATGCTCTATGGAGTTATTAATCAAATTGTAGAAAACTTCCTTAAGAAGATTTCTATCTCCTATAATTTCCCTATCACCCTCAAGCTCTATTTTTATTCCTCCGTTTTGATAAATCTTTACAACTTCCCGAATAAGCTCACTTATCATAAATTTTTCGGGATTTATCTTCCTCTCCAGACTCAGATTTTTAAACTGATTCACCAAGAGATTTATACGGTCAACTTCCCCCATAACCACATTGACAAGTTCCCTAATCTTTTCTCTATTGGTATCTTTTTCTAGATGTTTTAAAATCCTTCCTAGGTTTAGCTTTATGGGTGTCAAAGGATTTTTTATTTCGTGAGCGATTCTTTTTACAGACTCCTGCCATACTCTGAAACGTTCAGCTAGAACTATGGGAGTTATATCCTCAAATATGTAAATTTCTCCCTCCTGTCGTTCTATCTTTTCTGTTCTTATATTCTTTGCTTTCTTAATCTCTTCAAGAAAGCTGTCTATATCTTTGGGTTGTCCAAACATATTTAAAAAAGTTTTGTTCACAAAAACTGCTCCTTTTCTTTTTCTAAATAAAACAGCAACGGGTAGGGTATCGAGGAGTTTTTGTAAATTTTCCTTTTCCTCCTTCAGGTGATTGTATAAATCTCTTAAATTATCTCTCATTTGCTTAAAAGCCCTTGCAAGTTTCTCTATTTCATCACCCCTTTCTTCTACTTCAATAGAAACATTTAAATTACCCTTTGATATTTCAAAGGCATTTTCCGTTAGCTTCTCCACGGGTTCGCTAATGTACCTGGCAAACAGCATAGATAACCATACGGTTGCTAAAAGAGTAATAAAACCCAGAGTAATAATTAAAAACACGTAAATTCCCGTGATTATATCCCTTGCTTTGGTAAGGGAACGAAGGTCAAGAGCTATATTGCCGAATTTTTCCAGATTTTGTTCAAAGGTTATTTCCTTCTTTAGGATTACATATCTACTTCCTAAGCAAATAAGATAGCTATCTTTGAACTCCATTACATCGTAATTACACGGTTCGTTCTTTACTTCTTTAACAAAGGATAGTTCCCTTATCTCCTCTTCCGAGAGCTTGCTCAGTATCTCCTTTTTTTCGTAGAGGTTCTTCACGGTGTAATCCTTTAGCTCACGGTATATATACTCCGCCTGTTTTGAAAGCTCCCTTACCTTTCCGCTCAGGAATCCCTTCGTAGATTGAAATATGAGAACGGCCGAAAGAATATTTAGGGCTAAAAGAGGGACAAAAATATACAGGATTAATACATTGGCTATCTTCCTTCTCAGCTTATGTTGACTCTTCCCTAAGTAAACCTTTATGAGTTTCCTAAAGATTACTGCAGAAATTATTATCAGGAACAGAAGGTCAAGGTTTATAACAATAAGTATAAAAGGATAATTAATATCCGGAAGATTTCTTAGATTTAGGAAAAAACCAACATTAATTCCGATAAAGAGTATCAGAAGTAATAAAAATAGAATTTTACTTTTCACCCTTTTCTTTTATGTGCTGATGTTTAACTATTTCTCCCTCCGATAAGTATATTGTAGCTTCCGCTACGTTTTCAGCGTGGTCTGCAATCCTCTCGTAATGCCTTGCTACAAAAGAAAGGTGCATTGCCCTCTTTATATTTCTGGGATCTTCAAGAACATAAGTCATTAACTCCCTCTCAAGCTGATGGTAAAGTTCATCAACTGTATCGTCTTTTTCTATAACTTTTTTAGCAAGTAGAGTATCCTTCTGAATAAAGGATATAACGCTGTCATTAACCATCTCTTTTACCATTTCAGCCATAAAGTTTAGGTTTATATAAGGCTTTAGCGGAGGTTCCTCCGCAAGCAGTATTGCTCTTTCTGCTATATTTTCCGCTTCGTCTCCCATTCTCTCAAGGTCTGAGACAATTTTATATATTCCCATTATCATTCTTAGATCCCCTGCCTCAGGTTGATAAAGGGCTATCATCCTGATACATCTTCTTTCTATGTCAACTTCGAGAAGGTCTATAGTGTCATCTCCTTTTATAACTTCCTCCGCAAGTTCGATATCCTGTTTGTTTAGTGATTCCGTGGCTTTATCTATTGCTTCTTGAACGTATTTTGCCATTTTTATTACCAGTTCCTTAGTTTCTTCAAGCTCTTTGAAGAGTTTCATAATAGTATTTAATATATGTTAGACAAAGTTAAGAAAATCTTTAGAGAAAGTGTAGAAACTAAACTCGCATTCTTAGAACTGTACGCTGACCAGATTGTGGAAGTTGCGGGAATAATATCTACCGCATTAAAAGACGGAAACAAGGTTCTTCTCTTCGGAAACGGAGGGAGTGCCGCAGATGCCCAACATATTGCCGCTGAAATAGTAGGCAGGTTCAAAAGAGAAAGAAAAGCACTACCTGCAATAGCATTAACTACCGATACTTCTGTACTTACAGCTTTAGGGAATGATTACGGTTTTGAAACCATATTTGAAAGGCAAATAGAAGCCCTGTGCATGCCCGGTGATATAGCGATAGGGATAACTACTTCCGGAAATTCCGAGAACGTTATAAGAGGTCTTAAAAAAGCCCGCGATTTGGGAGCGACAACGATAACCTTTACAGGGAGAAATGGAGGCAAAGTTGCTAAGATAGCCCATTACACCTTTATAGTTCCATCATATGAAACTCCGAGAATTCAAGAATGTCATATAACCCTCGGACATGCACTTTGTGAACTCATAGATGAATTGCTATGGAAAGAATCTTAATTTTTTTAAAGAATTCTAAAAAAGCTCTTGATACCTTCAAGGAAACTGAAGAAATTCTGAAGGGTTACGGTATAGAGTATAAGACAGTGGTAAACAAAAGTGGAATTGTTAAAAGACTAAGGCCTACAAACTACGACCTGTTTTTGGTGATAGGAGGAGATGGAACATTTCTAAGTGCAGCCAGAATTGCTTCCCGCTTTGGTATACCCTTAGCCGGTATAAATGAGGGTAGGTTCGGTTTTCTAACGGAGATAAAGAAGGAAGAAATCGAGAGAGTTTTACCTCTAATTTTGGAAAAAAAAGTACCATTACAAGAGAGATTGATGATAGATGTATTCCTAAGGAGAGGAAAGAAGTTAAGGTATCTCGGGAACTACCTGAATGATGCTGTAATATCGAAAAGTAATATAGCGAGGATAATCCAGACAGAAGTTTTCGTAAACAGAGAAAGAATAGTAGATATTTTCGGTGATGGAGTAATACTTTCAACACCTACCGGTTCAACGGCGTATGCACTCTCAGCGGGAGGACCTATTCTTTATCCTGAATCGGAAAATTTACTCCTTGTTCCTATCTGTCCCCATACACTCACCAATAGACCACTGGTTTTACCTTCGGAATTTGAAGTCTCTTTTAAAGTGGTTTCCAAAAACATGGAAGCCTATCTCACCCTTGATGGTCAAGAAGGGACATTCCTAAAAAAGGAAGATAAAGTAATAGTCAAAAAGTCAAAGTACAAATGCTTGACTTACAGCCATCCTGAAAAATCTTTCTTCGGCGTTTTGAGAGAAAAATTGAAATGGGGTTAATTATTTTACCCTCTTCAATCTTCTCCTATCTTCTCCTTTTATTATCAATATTTCATTCATTTCGTAAATTTTTGAAACCACGTTTTCTCCGAGCCTCGCACCCAAGTCATAGCTTATTCTTACATCACTCTCCTCTTTGTCAAGTTTAAAGTTTGTGGTAATAATTGTGCTCTTTAGATTGTTGTATCTGTGAGTTATGATGTAGGAAATTAATTCCCTTTGCCAATCGTTTAGCCTTTCGGAACCTAGGTCGTCCAAAAGGAGAAGGGGTAAGTTTAAGATAGCGTTTAGGAATTTTATATCCTTGCCCTCTTCCATTGAACGCCTAAGTCTGTATATTAAATCCTTTGTATCAAAAAAAATCCCTCTTACTTTTTTAACTTCGTATATAGCCTTTAGTGTTGCTACTGCAAGATGAGTTTTACCTACTCCGGGAGTTCCGATAAAAGTAATCCCTTTTCCATCTTCGGGATTAAAGCTATAAGCAAATCTCCTTGCCGTCATTAAAGCTATATCTTGAGAGGGATGACCGGGCTTGAAAGTTTCGAAGGTGGCATCCCAGTATCTTTTTGGAATATTCAGCTCTTTATTTATATCCTTTCTTTTATACCTACAATTACAGAGTTTTACGGTTCCCTTTTCCGTCTTTACGAAGCCCGTACCCTTGCAAACATCACAGGTTTGAGTTTGCTCCATAAATCTTTAATATCAGTTTTGGGTAAAAATTTTGCAATTAATCTCCCTTCTTTGTCTTCATAATTTCGACAAATTCCAAGGGAAAGGGGAATATAACAGTTTTGGAATTGTGTAGTCCTATTGTATGTAAAGTTTCCAAATATCTTAGCTGTATGGCTATTGGTTCTTCGGAAAGTATACGGGCTGCTTCTAAGAGTTTTTGAGCTGCCTGGTATTCCGCCTCCGCACTGATTATCTTTGCCCTTCTCTCCCTTTCAGCTTCTGCCTGCCGTGCAATTGCTTTCCTTAGTTCTTCAGGTAAGTCTATCTTTTTGAGTTCAACGGATATAACTTTTACTCCCCAAGGGTCCGTTTGTCTGTCTATAATTTCTTGAAGTTTTAAATTGATTTTTTCCCTCTGGGATAGAAGTTCATCGAGCTCAGCTTCACCACATACGCTTCTTAAAGTTGTCTGAGCTATCTGGGAAGTTGCGTAAAAGTAGTCTTCCACCTCAACTATTGCCTTTACAGGATTCACAACGCGAAAATAAACCACGGCGTCCACTTGAACAGAAACATTGTCTTTAGTAATTACATCCTGAGTGGGAACATCCAGAGTTACTGTCCTTAACGATACTTTTGCTATTCGGTCAATTATAGGAATTACAATAATAAGTCCGGGACCTTTAGCCCCTATAACTCTTCCTAAACGAAATACTACGGCTCTTTCGTATTCAGGGATAACCTTAATTGCAGAGGCAAGGAAAAGTAAAACCAAAATAATTAAAAAAATTGGATTGACGGGAATAAACTCCATAAGAATAATTTATTAGATAATCTCCAAAATGTGAAAGGCTAAGGAAGCCTGCTTAATAATTAGGGGAGTTAGGACTTACAATAGGGAGTTTAACCAAAACATATGAGCACGCCCCATGAAAGTCTTCCCCTCTCTCACCAAATCAATAGGAACTTCACCGTGATTTATATGCCTAAAGAATTTTATCTTATCTACTTTCGAAAGTTTCCGATGGTTTTTATATACCAAGGTCTTTTATCAGTTATAAAAAAATACCTCTCTATCTTCTCTATATGCTCATACTTTTATTTTCTCATTTCCTTATCTTGGCATTCCCAAGGGTATTTAAAGGAAGAGAACAGGAAGATTCTAAGCTTGTGTTTGTTGTTGTTGAATAGCTTTATTTAATAGCTTGTAAACCCTTGAAGCTCTTCTAGCTGCTTCATTTTTATGTATTACACCTTTTGAAGCTGTGTGATAAATTACGCTAATTACTTCACTTATATACTCTTTAGCCTTTTCAATCTCGCCGTTCTCTATCATTCTCCTGAAATTCCTTATATAAGTTCTCATTCTGGATAGGTGATACCTATTCCTAAGTCTTCTCTTTGCATCTCTTCTCATTCTCTTTCTAGCTTGCCTTTTATTTGGCATTTTTCCTTACCTCCTGAAGAAATTTTAGTTTAACTGTATTTAAAGCTTTTTTCAAGGTATAAGGGAGCCTCATCTGTAATCAGAAAAAAGTTAGTTGTAAAATTACATAGGTATAAAAAAAGAAAGGGGGTAAGAGATGAAAGATAAATTCAAAAGAGTATTAATCAAATACGAAATTCCAAAAAAATCTTAGATACATTAATTATTATGGCAGATTATATGCCTATAAATACATCTAAACAAGCCAAAGTTAATAGAATTTGGAGATTTATAAACAAATCTAAACTCTTTAAACCAATCTTTATTTACAAAGCTATAGTAAAACTCATCTTCACAATATATAAAGTAGACCAAATCATTATAGATTTTACAGCACTGAAAGGATACCAGATAAAACCATTTATAGCATCAATACCATTTATAAGCAGAAGCATACCAATATACTGTAAGTCTTTATTTTTGTCAGATATATACTCATTAAAATACAGTTCAGAAAACGAATTTATAATAAAGCAGATAGAAACACTGATAGGGATATTACCAAA